>LNZM01000083.1 GCA_002007295.1 Candidatus Epulonipiscioides saccharophilum
AGGGAAGCGGGATCCCTTCCGTCTTCACAACATTGTGGGGAAGTGGCCCTGCTCCCCTTCCAGGGGCATAGCCGGGAACTTAAGAATCTTAGTCACAAAATTGCGGGAGAGGTGTCAGCGTTAGCTGACGGAGGGAGAAAGCGGCCTTTAAGTTTCCACTAGTTTCAAGGGAAGCGGGATCCCTTCCGTCTTTACAACATTGTGGGGAAGTGGCCCTGCTCCCCTTCCAGGGGAGCTGTCAGCGCAGCTGACTGAGGGGTCCTTCTGGAGTGATTACTTCGTAATTTTCTGGAGTGGTTACTTCGTAATTTTCTGGAGTGGTTACTTCGTAATTTTCTGGAGTGGTTACTTCGTAATTTTCTGGAGTGGTTACTTCGTAATTTTCTGGAGTGGTTACTTCGTAATTTTCTGGAGTGGTTACTTCGCAATAATAGTTAATTTGCTTAAGTTCCCATGTATGAGGACATGGAGAAGAGACGACAGTAGGATTTGAGAAAAAGAGCAATCTATTTTTCAAATAATTAAGATCTAGAGAATAAAGAGAGGCTAGCATGAGAATAAGAACAATTACTGTAAAGATGCTGTGGGAGAGGTGTTATCTTTTAATAGACAAAAACAAGGATGCAGTAATAATTGATCCGGGTGGCGATGCAGAAAAGATATTGAAAGTATTAGACGAAGAGCAAGTGAAGTTAAAAGCAATTTTAATAACACATGGACATTTCGATCACATCGGTGCTGTAGAAGACATCAAGGCTAAAACCGGAGCCGAAGTTATAGCACATGAAGAGGGCGAGAAATATTTAAGAGAGCAGGCCTATAATTTATCTACCGATTTTGGGATGGATATATCAATTGAAGCGGACAGATATGTAACGGATAAAGAGCAGTTAAGATTTAACGAATCAGAATTAGAATTGGAAGTCATACATGTACCGGGTCATACGGCCGACAGCGTAGCATATTATCATCGGGAAACGGATTCATTATTCAGTGGAGACATTATATTTAAATTAGGGATAGGCCGAACAGATTTTCCCGGATCTGATAGCTCTAAATTGGCCCAAGGAATAAAGAACAGAATATTCAGTTTACCGGACCAGACAACAATTCATCCAGGGCATGGATTTAAGACAATGGTAGAATTTGAAAGAGAAAGAAATCCATATATCACTTAAGAGGCTGTCGCACTTAAGCCTTCCTCTGGAGGAAGGTGGCAGCGAAGTTGACGGATAGAGTAAAAGAGCGAAGCGACGCACTGGACCTTCACAAGCGAAGCTGACGGATGGAGTAGGAAGAATTAAGGAGTAATAAAATAGTGAAAGTAATATGTAATCAACAAAATAAGACGCAAGAATTTTATGAATTAGCTAGATTATTTGAACAGCAATTACCTGAAAATTCAATTTTAGAAATAAATATTTATCAAAAAATAATAAAATTAAAATTTGTGAATATATATATAAAGATTGAAAAAAAATTAGTTTGCTTGGATACAGCTGCTATTAAGAAAGAAATTTATGCAATTTTAGCAGAACAGACAAATGTTGATTTACCTTGGGGTATATTAACTGGAGTAAGACCAACAAAAATTATACAAAAGCTTTTAAATGAAGGACAATCACTAGAAAGCATTAAGGATACTCTAAAAAATAAATATTTAATTTCAAACAAGAAGGCCGACTTAGCAATAGAAGTAGCGTTAAATGAAGAAAAATTTTTAAGCCAAAACCATGCAAATGAAATTAATCTATATATAAATATACCATTTTGTCCATCTAAATGCATTTATTGCTCCTTTCCCTCCTTTGTCATTTCTAGGCCAAAAGTTGAAGCATATCTAGTAGCCTTAAATAAAGAGATCGAAGAGATGGGTAAGGTGTTAAAAGATGGCTATAAGATTAAAACGATATATATAGGAGGAGGTACGCCGAGTTCATTAACAGCAGAACAGATAAATTTGTTGCTAACTAATCTTTCTAAACATATGGACTTAACACATTCACTTGAATTCACATTAGAAGCAGGTCGGCCGGAAACAGTAACTACAGAAAAATTGAACATTTTAAGAGATTTTAATATTAGAAGAATATCAATTAATCCACAGACATTTTCTCAAAAAACCTTAGATTTTATAGGAAGAAATCATACTATAGAAGACATTTATCATGCACATGAACTCGTTCAAAAAATGGGTGCTTTCTCAATTAACATGGATATAATACTAGGGCTACCAGGTGAGACAATTTCAGATGTGAAACATACCATGAATTGTATAAGCGAGTTAAATCCTGACAATGTGACTATGCATACTATGGCTATAAAGGCAGCATCAATACTAAAGCAGCAAAATTATCAGGGGACAAATCCGGATAATATAAGGCAGATGATTGACTTTGTTCAGGATCAAATGAAAAAGGCTGAATACGCACCTTATTATTTGTATAGACAAAAAAACATATTAGGAAATTATGAAAATATTGGCTACACAAAACCGGACAAAGAGTGTATTTATAACATACAAATAATAGAGGAAGCACAGAACATTTTAGGATTAGGCGCAGGAGCAAGCAGTAAATTTCTAAAAAGTAAAAAAGGATTTATAAATGTCAAAGGATTAGAAGAATATGCTACTAGAATAGACGAAATGATAAGTAAAAAGCGATTATTATTAGTAGAAAAGTAAAAGGATTAGAAGAATATGCTACTAACATAAACAAAATGATAAGCAAAAAGCGAATATTAAAAGCAAAAGGATTAGAAGAATATGCTACTAGCATAAACGAAATGATAAGCAAAAAGCGAATATTAAAAGCAAAAGGATTAGAAGAATATGTTACTAGAATAGACGAAATGATAAGTAAAATCGACTATTATTAGTAGAAAATTAATCATAAAAATAGCTCAGTATCTTATAAACAGGATAAACTGGGTTACATATTAAGGAGGATAAGAATATGAAACCGAAATCGCTGTTAGTCGAGTATATGTTAAAATACAAGCTAGGCTATATATTCGGGATAACATTTTTAGTGATAACAAATTTAGGGCAAATGTACATACCGAAAATTACTGGAGAGTTAACCGACGGATTAACGTATGGAACACTGGACTTGGCCGGTGTACAAAGAATAACATTAATATTTATAGCAATAGCCTGTACTATATTTATAGGAAGGATATGTTGGCGAATAGGATTAATAAAGACATCCAGAAAGATAGAGAGAGATTTAAGAGAGATATTATTTAGTAAATATTTAAGGTTAGATGTAACTTATTTTAATGCACACAAAACTGGAGAATTAATGGCCTATGCTATAAACGACATCGGGGCCGTAAAGCAGATGACCGGAATGGGTATCGTATTATTATACGATGCATTTATATTATCTGGGATGGTAATATACAATATGTTCCAGGAAGTAAATATAGAATTAACCTTGATAACATTAATTCCTATGTCACTGATAGCTATCACTGGTATATTTGTTAGAAAAGTAATCCGAACAAGATTTATTGTGAAGCAGAAAGCGTTTGCCCAATTAACGGATATTGTTCAGGAAAGTTTTTCTGGGATAAAAGTAATCAAAGCCTTTGTTAGAGAAAAGTATCATATAGAAGAATTTGAGAAACAGACACAAAGAAACTTTGACGCTAACATAAGTGTATTTAAAGTTATGGCTATAATGCAGCCGGCTATGGGATTATTAGTAGGAGCTAGTATGCTAATAGCAATCGGCTATGGCGGATATCTAACGATCATCGAAACGATAACCGTTGGAGATTTCGTAACATTTAACGGATATATCTGGTTATTAGTTTGGCCAATGGCTGCTATAGGTCAAGCGATAAATGTATATACTCAAGGTTCGGCTGCCATAAAAAGACTAGAAGAAGTAATGGAAGTTCCAGAAATAGTTCAGGATCATGAAGAAGACATAGTGGATGAATCCGAATTAATCGAGGATGGAAGTATAAGCATAAAAGATTTTACATTTAATTTTCCGGATAATGATAAAGTAGGATTAAAAAATATCAACCTTGAAGTAGAAGATGGTACAACACTTGCTATATTAGGTCGAACAGGTAGCGGAAAATCCACATTAGTAAACATATTGTTAAGATTCTACAATGTAGATCAGGACAAAATACACTTAGGAGGAACGGATATTATGAAACTAAGGTTAAGAACCGTAAGACATAGTATAGCATACGTTCCGCAAGACAATTACTTATTTAGCGCTTCGGTAAAAGACAACATCGGATTTGGGCTTAACAAATTTACTACCGAACAAATCGAAGAAGCAGCTAAAAGAGCAAACGTTCATAATAACATAATAAATTTCCAAGATCAGTATGACACCATGGTGGGCGAAAAAGGCACAATGCTATCAGGTGGTCAAAAGCAACGTATTTCAATAGCGAGAGCTTTAGTATTAAAAGCGCCAATATTAATACTAGACGATTCACTTTCAGCCGTAGATACTCATACAGAAGAAACTATATTGGCCAACTTAAAAGCTATCCGAGCAAATAAGACAAATATAATTATAGCTCATAGAATTTCTACTGTTAGGCAAGCGGATAAAATAATAGTACTGGATAAAGGCCAAATAGCCGAAGAGGGAACACATGAAAGTTTATTAGCGAAACAAGGCTTGTATTATGAAATGTATGAGCAGCAAAAATTAGAAGGCCGAAAAGCGAATAAGAAGCCGAAATTCAAAGTAAACATTGATGGTGATGGCGAATATGGATTAGGATCAGGAGTAGAAAGGGGGCCTTACCGTGAAAAGTAAAAATTTATTAGTAAGATTATTAATATATGCTAAGCCATATTGGAAGGCATTTATCTTAATTTTTACCTTAATGTTTACCTTAACATGTGTGGATCTTGCAAAGCCATTGATTATGCGTACATCTATAGATTTATTTGTTAATGTAAAAATGCCAGCGGCAGAAAAATTCGGCCCATTAATAATGTACGGAATACTCTATTTAGGATTATTAATTGCGGGATTTGGATTAGCGGTATCGCAAACATTGTTATTACAGCAAGTGGGGCAAAAAATAATCAAAAAGATAAGGGGAGACGTATATGAAAAAATAATGAGTCTTCCATCAAAATATTATGATAACAATGCAGTAGGAGCCTTAGTAACGAGAGTAGCAAACGACACGGAAAATTTAAATCAATTGTATACAAATGTAATTACAAATTCACTAAAACATTTTTTATATTTAATTGGCGTTATGTGTATGTTATTTTATTTAGATGCTCGTGTAGGTTTATTTGTGCTATGTGTAGTTCCAATAATGTTAGTATTTACATTTGTATTTAGATATTTTTCAATTAGGGCCTATAGAGAAACAAGAACATATACGACAGAGATGAACATATTTTTATCGGAACATATTATGGGAATGAAAGTAGTACAAATTTTTAATAGACAGTGGCCAACATTCAAAAAGATGAAAGGAATAAATACGAATTTATATAAAGCCGGATTAAAAGAGCTATACACATTTTCAATATTCAGGCCATTATTGTTTGTAACCTCACAAATAACAGTAGCAATCGTTTTATACATGGGTGCGACAGAAGTATTAGCTGGATTATTAACGGTCGGATCATTGATAGCGTTAAGATCGTATGCTAGCGATTTCTTTGGGCCGATAGAGCAATTGGCCGACGTGTACAACACTCTTCAGTCAGCGGTAGCTTCGGGCGAAAAGATATTTAGTATATTAGATGAAGAAAACGATATAGTATCCGGAGAAAAAGAGATAGAAAAGGAAATATTCCAAGCAAAGATAGAGTTTAAAAACGTATGGTTTGCATATAAAGAAGGAGAAGACATTTTAAAGGATGTATCCTTTGTAATCGAGCCGGGACAAAAAGTAGCGTTTGTAGGGGCGACCGGGGCTGGAAAGACGACGATCCTAGCATTAATAGGCCGATATTATGATATATATAAGGGGCAAATATTAATAGATGGGGTAGATATAAGAGAATATAGCATAGACAGTTTAAGGAGCCAAATAGGTCAAGTACTGCAAGATGTATTTTTATTTACAGGGGACATAAAAGGAAACATACATTTAGGTAATGAAAAAATAACAATGGACACGGTACAAAACGCCTCTAAGATGGTATATGCGGATGACTTTATACAAGAGCTAGGAGAAAAATATGATGAGCCGGTGGTCGAAGGAGGAGCAACGTTGTCGACAGGGCAAAGACAGTTGATATCATTTGCGAGAGCGGTATCGTATGATCCGAAGATATTCATATTAGATGAGGCAACATCGAATATAGATACGCATACAGAAGCGGTAATACAGAAAGCATTATTCAAAATGATGGAAGGTCGAACGACCATAATGGTGGCGCATAGACTATCGACAATCCAGCATTCGGATAATATAATAGTATTAGAAAAAGGTGAATTAAAAGAGATGGGAACACATTCACAGTTGCTAGAAAAAGGCGGAATATATTTTAATTTATACGAGTTATCGAAAAAGTATCAAGTAATGGAATAGAATAAAAATAGGCAAAGAAAAAGTCTCCTCATTAAAAAAACATGGGGAGATTTTTTGTGGTTTTCATGGTGCTGTAGCTTAGTCCTTGAATTTATTAAGTGAAGCTGACAAATAGAGTTGGAAAAAAGAAAAGTTCAAGGTCAAATGCATCGCTTCGCTCTTTTACTCTATCCGTCCGCTTCGCGTCCACCTTCCTCAAGAGGAAGGCTTAAGTGCGCGCTACCTTACAATGTTGTGAAGACTGAGAGGTTAGAGAGCTGTCACAAAATTGCGGGGAAGCGGTGGGGGCTGTCGCATTAACTTCAAAAACGAATGATCATCTTCTGCTTCCGTCATCTAACAATAACTCTCGGCGACACTTCCCATAGAAAACAAAATTGCGGGGAAGCGGTGGGGGCTGTCGCATTAACTTCAAAAACGAATGATCATCTTCTGCTTCCGTCATCTAATAATAACTCTCGGCGACACTTCCCATAGAAAACAAAATTGTGGGGAAGCGGTGCCTCCCTCCGGGAGGGAGGTGTCACGAAGTGACGGAGGGAGAAAGCGTGCATACAAGATTTTGTTGCTTTCAAGTAAATTGTAAATTTTGCAAGTTTGTATCGTATTTCTGTCATACAAAATTTAATATTTGGAATTATTAATGCGACAGCCCCTGTCAGTGAAGCTGAG
>LNZM01000084.1 GCA_002007295.1 Candidatus Epulonipiscioides saccharophilum
ATTGGGGCATAAATTCTAATTTAGATGATAATTCTAGGTTGGCCGGAAATTCTAATTCAGCTATGAAATCTGATTGGGGCATAAATTCTAATTTAGATGATAATTCTAGGTTGGCCGGAAATTCTAACTCAGCGATGAAATCTAGATCGGCCAGAAATTCTAATTTAGATGATAATTATAGATTGGCCATGAAAAGTGAGGCAGCAATCAATTTTGCTAAAGCAATGGATGCTACTTTTGCCAAAAGGGTGGATAGAGTTAAGAGTTCGGCAATGAATAGAGAAATAGAATTAAGAAAATTTGATCCTATGGATGAACTAATATCAACAGGACTGCTGGACAACTTCGATATAAACGATGTACCGGAGGAGGATGCAGTAAAAAAAGCGATATCGGATGTTATATATAGAATTTTAGGAGTAGATAATAAAGCGCAACCGATGAATGATGAAGTAATAGATACATATACAGAAAGAAAAGCAAAAAAAGAAAATAATGTGATACCAGATTTAAATTTTAATATACCGGATCCAGTGTTCGAACGAATGAAATAAGAAGAAAAAAACTTTAAAGATGCTGCTAATTAAGAGCATCTTTTTTTTGTGTACTTGACCTTAGCCTTCCTCTTGATGAAGGTGGTAGCGAAGCTGACGGATAGAGTAAAAGAGCGAAGCGACGCACTTGACTGTCGCACTTAGCCTTCCTCTTGATGAAGGTGGCAGCGAAGCTGACGGATAGAGTAAAAGATCAAAGCCATGTACTTGACCTTCGCACTTTTTTCTACTATTAATACATAATTTGCGGACAAGCCTCATAGAAATAGAATAGAACAAAAAAGATAAACAAAAGTAGAAAAAAGAGAGGAGAATTTCAAATGAGCAAAAAAAAGTTATTAATAGGTACCCTGATCCTTACCGGCGCAAGCTTCATAACGAGGATACTAGGATTTATATTTAGAATATTCTTATCCCAAGTAATGGGCGCAGAAGGGATGGGGTTATATCAGCTAATCTTTCCTATATATATGTTAGCCTGGGCCGCATCTAGTGCCGGTGTATCATTGGTCGTATCAAAAAAAGTCGCTGAGTACAATGCCCAGGGGTTATATGCAGATTCTATTCGCATATTAAAAGGTGCTATAGCCGTAGCTTTAATAATCTGCATACCGATATCGTTGTTCTTATTGGTGTTTCATGAGTCGATAGCAATATATTTCGTGCACGCAAAAGATACATCATTATCGATTAAGATACTAGGTACTTGTCTACCATTTATGGCTACTTCATGCTGTATAAGAGGATATTTCCAGGGTCGACAAGAGATGAGTGTACCGGCCACGGCGCAGGTTATAGAACAAGTGGCGAGGATGATAATTATATATTTAATCGCTGCAATGATGGTACCTTATGGATTAGAATATGCTTGTGCAGCATCGATGATCGGGTTATGTGGTGGAGAGCTAGCATCGTGTATATTTACGATATTAATGTATATAAGAAGTAAGAAAAAAATAAAGCTAATGAAGCCGACAACACTTACATATAATACGGCTATAAAGTCCATATTTTATTTATCACTACCGATAACAGCGAATAGGTTTTTAACATCGGTATTGCAGTCGATAGAAAACATACTAATCCCACTTCAGCTAGAAAAGTTTGGGCTAGAGTATGGAGATGCGCTAAGTTTATTTGGAGTATATTCAGGAATGGCGATGCCGTTACTTTTATTCCCATCAATGGTAACCGGATCACTGTCGGTAGCGTTAATCCCATCGATATCGCAAGCTAAAGCGAAGGCAAATTTAGATGAACTGCAAAGGACAGTATCGTTATCGATCCAATTATCAGCGATAATCGGAATAGGAGCGGCCGGATTATTTTTAACGTTAGGGGAAGAGATAGGAATGCTAATATACAATATGAGAGATGTAGGCTATGTATTAAAATTGTTAGCGATGATATGTCCATTTTTCTATTTGCAAGGAATATTAAATGGAGTGTTAAATGGATTAGGATTACAAAGAGAGACATTTAGAGGAAATATAGTAGCGTCGATAATATGCATAACATTGATAATCGTATTGGTACCAAAATCTGGGTTAGTGGGCTTTACATTAGCTTTACTAGCGCAGGCGGGGATAGCGACATGTTATCATCTATACCATGCACTCGAATCGATAAGTTTACCAGTGGATATAGTAGGATGGATAATAAAGCCGGCGGCGGCCATAGGTGTGGGGTCCGTATCGATAAGATATATATATGATGGATTGTTAAGTCAGTTGGTAGGGCCAAAAATAGGTACATTAATAGCGACAGGATTGTTGGGAATGTTCTATTTAACGTTTTTATTTGCGTTTAAATGTGTGACGAAAGAAGATATACAAATGTTTG
This sequence comes from Candidatus Epulonipiscioides saccharophilum, assembly GCA_002007295.1. Taxonomy (GTDB): domain Bacteria; phylum Bacillota; class Clostridia; order Lachnospirales; family Cellulosilyticaceae; genus Epulonipiscioides; species Epulonipiscioides saccharophilum. Next base: position 2,397 of record LNZM01000084.1, read on the forward strand.
TTAGATAAAAAAAAGTGGGGGAGGGAGGAGGAGAAAGCGTACCTTTAATTTGACTAACCTCTCAGTCAGCTTCGCTGACAGCTCTCCTAGAAGGAGAGCCTTGCAAAGAAATGAAAGACACTTTGGTGAGAGGTTGGGAAATATTCTTAAAAATTAAATAAATTATATTAAAATGACTATAATCAGTCGAAAGGAACAAGGCTATATGAAAAAATTTAAATGGATTATATTAGCACTATTTATTATGGGTGGATCTAGCCTATATGCAAGCGAATTACCCCCCAATATTTTAGAAAATGCTCGATGTTTTGAACTAATTGACGACATTACAGCGGATTATACTAATAAATTTAGTTCGTTTAATCCAGCAGGATATATTACCAAAGTAAATGGAGAAAAAAATTTGCAAAGACTGACCTTTTTTTCTCCAACAGAACCGCTTGTGGTAAATGGCCAAAGCGATATAGATTTACCGGCGGATGTAGCAACTATAATGCGATTTTTCACTAACTTCTACTATACTGGAGATTTTGAAAATGGAAATGCAATGAAATTATATATAGTCAGTCCAGATGGAAAAGAACATATTTTAAATAATAATGGTAATTCTTGGGGAAGTGCTGGTAAAAAAGCATCACATGGTCCAATAAGTGCAACTGGACATCTACCAATAGGTGCTCCAACATCTCAGATAGATTATTCCGGATATAAGCTAAGATTTAAAGGAACAGGAACTATTGCTCAAGTGTATTTATGGAATCCGTCAGGAATTGCAACCGAATACGATACGTCAGCTTATGGTGTACTGGGCGCAGATTTACCGATAGAAGAAATTAAGATAAAAATTGATACAACAGCAAATCTTATTTTAGACGGTTATGGAGAATTTGAACCGGGTGCATATAAAAATTTACATGCAACTCCACTTTCGCTATTCAGTAATACAACAACGATAACAAGTAGTGACGAAATATCTTCTAAAGCATATGAAGATTGGGGATTTGAGGCGGCAAGAGGAACATATCGCTTTCAAAGTTTTGAAGACTCGAAACTTATTACAGCAGGAGAGAATGGCTATACTAAAATAGAAGATGAACTGTATGAACTATATCAGCCAAATCTTAAACTTCAGCAAAAATTTGAGAATTTATATCCTACAATTGGCAACGATTATGTAGCTACTTTTGATGGTTGGCCAAGTTGGCAATGGGAACAAGGTATTACGGTTGATAAACTAAGTGCAAGCCCAGCCTATGAGCATTTCGATGCAGCTGCGGATATAGCCGGACATATAGTAAAGGCATTCAATACTAAATTTGGAGATTATGCTCCGAAATATTTTGAAGTAAAAAATGAATCCACTATAACTAATGAATGGCACTTTTTTAATACTGAAAGTAAAGAGGTAGCTTGGAATTATTTAACAGAGTTTCATAATAAGATGGCGGATGCTATACACGAGCTAAATCCAAATACACTAGTGGGCGGGCCTTCGAGTGCATTTATGTATCTGGAAAAGAATAATTTCAATGAAGCAAAGTATCAGCTCGATTTTATGGATGCTACTAAAAATAGTTTGGATTGGTATTCACATCATTTTTATGAAAATTCGAATTTAATGGTAAATGGTCGTAAAGATAATTCAGATGGTTTTTTAGCGGGCAGATTTGAAGCAGTTATGGATTTGCTTATTGGACATATGGAAAATACTGACAATGTTAAGCCATTTTTAATTACAGAAGCAGGAAATTACAATAGTCTTCATACAGATATTGATTACTTTCAAAAGCTCACAGCGTACAATGGCTATATGTTAAGATTTATGGATTATCCAGAAGTTGTTGAGATGTATGTGCCATATTTATATGCTCTTGCAGGTTGGACACCTGATAGCAATATCAATTTATATCAATTCGTGAACAGTAAAGCGCAAAATCAAGGAATAAAAGATCAAATGACATATGCAGAAGCATATGTGGATATTTGGAAAGATTTTGATGGCAAGTATATTTTATCCGAGGTTGTTGCAAATGACGAGCTATTGGAAGAAAGAGTATTTACGAAGGCGGTTCGAGATGGAGATACAATATATTTGGCGGTGCACAATTTAAATCCTGCTCGTGTGGAGCTTGATTTAGATTTTGGAGCAAAAGTTATAAGTGCGTCCAAAAAATATTCTTATTTAGAATATGCGGATTTAAACTACAAAAACGAAGTAGTAGAAGACTTAGATAATATTTATATGCGAGCACAAGAAATGGCAATGTTTGAAATCAAATTAGAAGAAGGTACAGCATTTGACGGAACACTAGCAAGAGAATCCTATTATTCGGCACAAGAACTTGTGGATAGTGGAGCAAATAAAATATTTACGATAAAAGTTGATTCTTTTGATAATGCAAAAAAAGAAGCTGCTACTTTAAGAGTAAATTTTGGACGAGAAAAACAAGGATTTGATGGTCAAATGGACGTTAGCATAAATGGGACACATATAGGTACAAGAAGCTTAGAATATACAAATAAAAGCGGAGATATATTTACATTTATGGATTTTGATCTACCAGATACGTCTGTGATAAAATATGGAGAAAATGAAATAACGGTATCTATGCCAACTGGTGGAGTGATATCAAATGTAAAGCTTATAAATTATTATCGCTAATAATTTGCTCCCCTCCCGGCATAGACGGGAACTTAAGAATCTTTCGGCGAGGATAACTAAAAGTGCGGGTACCCTGCTCCCCTTTCAGGGGAGCTGTCAGCGCAGCTGACTGAGGGGTCCTTATGGTGCTCTAGCTCCGTAATTTGCATGCTAAGTTTAATAAACAAAACTTTTATGCACGCTTTCTCCCTCCGTCCGCTTCGCGGCCACCTCCCTCCCGGAGGGAGGCACCGCTTCTCCACAATTTTGTGAAGACTGAGGGGCGCGCACTTGATCTTAGTACTTGCACTTAGTTTAGCTGACTGAGAGGTTAGGAGTTGTTGCTCCGTACTTAGCAATAGCAATAGAAAGCCCTTTTTCAGAGTAATAAAAAAAGCCCCCACATTTAATTGTAGGGGTTTTTTCGCACTTAAGCCTTCCGTCTAGGCTCTCCTTCTAGGCGCATAGCTGGGAACTTAAGAAACGAATATGAACTTCGCATTTAAACTTCGCACTTGTACTTGACCTTAGCCTTCCTCTTGAGGAAGGTGGCCGCGAAGCGGACGGATAGAGTAAAAGAGCGAAGCGACGCACTTGATCTTAGTACTTGAACTTAGTTTAGCTAACTGAGAGATTAGGAGTCGTCTCATCTTCCATATTTTTTATAACGTATCTAACAGCAATGGCCAAAGAAAATCCCGCAGCTAATATCGCACCGACATCGGCAATCGGCTGAGCATAAACTATACCCATTACCCCATAAAAATGCGGTAGAATCAGAGCAAATGGAATTAGGATGATTATCTTTCTTAACATAGCTATAACAATAGAAGTCTTGGCAAATCCAAAAGATATAAAAGTCCCTTGAGCAGACATCAAAACACCGAATAAAGGCATACCTAAAAAATAAACCCTAGCCAACTTAGAAGTCAATTCGATAAGTTCTGGATTAGGACTAAATATAGATACGAATAATTCTGGCCAAATTAATATAGCCACTGAAGTGAGAATAGAAGCGGATATAGTGCAAAACAGCAATCTTCGGATAATGGCCAGCACTCGTTTTTTATTTCTTGCTCCATAATTATACGACAAAATCGGTATAATCCCCTGTCGGATCGCATCAATAGGTATAAACTGTATCGTAGCTATACTCGCCAATATAGTCATAGCCCCAACGTAGATGTCACCACCGTAGTGTTCGAAGCTAGAGTTAAGCACAATATTAACTAAACTATTTGTGCTTTGCATAATAAATGGAGAGATCCCTAAAGCAAACAACGGCTTTACATATTCTTTTTTCAGAGACAAGGATTTAAAATCTAGCTTAATGACACTTTTGTTCGAGCGCAAATAGCTAACAATCCATAAAGCGCTTAAACTTTGAGATATAACCGTTGCTAGAGCGGCACCCTGAACACCGAGATTAAGACCAAATATAAAAATAGGATCCAAGATAAGATTAGCTACGGCACCGATTAAGGTGGATAACATAGCTATTTTAGCATTCCCTTGACCGCTAATAAAAGGGTTTAGACCAACGCTAAATTGGACAAAAATAGTACCAAGTAAATAAATAGATAAATAAGAGTTAGCATAGGAAAAGGTGCTTTCGCTAGCCCCAAATAAATGTAATAGAGGTTCTTTTGTTATGTAGAATATAAACATGAGGCTGATAGAAAATAGTATTAAGAGAGATACAGCAGTTTGCAAAACTTCCTTGGCTTTATCATAATTTTGTCGCCCCAAATACCTCGATGCTAGCGGTGCACCAGCGGATCCAGCGAAGGCGCTGAAAGCAACAATAATCTGTAAGATGGGAAAAGTTATACCTAGCCCAGTTAAAGCTAATTGACCTTCACCGGGTATTCGGCCGATGTAGACTCTGTCTACGATGTTGTATAAAGCATTGATTAGTTGGGCCATTAATGCAGGCATGACCATAGATAAAATTAGCTTGTTTAAATTTTCTGTTGCAAATCGTTTTTCTCGACTCTCCATAAATTTTTAGCATTCCTTTCCGGACTATAAATTTAATTATAATTTATTATAGCACGAAATTAAATATAAGCCAAATATAATTTTTAGTTGACTGAGAGGTTAGGGCATATCAGCCTTAAGATTTTTGGCTTCTATAGAAATATTTAACAATTTAGAAATATAGAACATTTTTGATTTCAATGTGGTATAATAATAAAAAAGATTATTATTATACCAGTAAATGAAGTGAAGACGAGAAAATACATAAAGTAAAGTGAGCGACCTAGAAGGAAAGAGTCGATTTTTAAACTATTTAGGATGTAATGAGAAAATTTAATTAAGAGAAAAAAAAGAAAGAAAGAGGTTAGGCCGTATTTTGGAATCCAAAGCACTCTGAACTGAGTCTGTCGATTAGAGGATTGTTAGTGCGATAGCCCCTGTCAGCTAAGCTGATTGAGAGGTTGAGAGTTGGTGGCTAGATCCAAATTCGAATGCGTAGCTTCTATTACATGGCTAAGTTTTCAAGACTATTTTTCAAGTTGCGCACTTAAGTCTTCCGTCCCCCGGAAGGTGGACGCGAAGCGGGCGGATAGAGTAAAATTGCAAAATGTGGGATCAGCGCACTGAGACTCTTCGTTCAAAGAATTGTTGCTTCACACTTAGTCCTTGGAATTTAGTTGACTAAGGGGTCAGCTAAAGGGGCGATGAAAGTCAAGTGCTAAGTGAGGGGGAGTGGTGCCCTCCCACCAGTCTGCACAAAATTGCGGGGAAGCGGTGCCCTCTCCGTCTTTACAACATTGCAGGGAAGTGGTGCCTCCCTCCGGGAGGGAGGTGTCAGCGTTAGCTGACGGAGGGAGAAAGCGTACATACAAGTTTTTGTTGCTTTCAAGTAACTTGCAAATTTTGCAAGTTCATATTTCTGTCATTCAGAATTTAATATTTGGAATTGTTAATGCGACAACCACTGTCAGATAAGCTGATTGAGAGGTTGAGAGTTGGTAGCTAGATCCAAATTCGAATGCGTAGCTTCTATTACATGGCTAAGTTTTCAAGACTATTTTTCAAGTTGCGTACTTAAGTCTTCCGTCCCCCGGAAGGTGGACGCGAAGCGGGCGGATAGAGTAAAATTGCAAAATGTGGGATCAGCGCACTGAGACTCTTCGTTCAAAGAATTGTTGCTTCACACTTAGTCCTTGGAA
>LNZM01000085.1 GCA_002007295.1 Candidatus Epulonipiscioides saccharophilum
GTTGCTTTATTACAAGGAGGATTTAAAAAATGAAATTACGTCAAAAATTAGCTATGATTCTTGCAGCTACTAGTTTAGCTACTACCGTTCCAGTTACAACCCAAGCTATTCAGTATGCTGTTACTAGAGAGCCATTAACAACCCAAAGTAAAGACAATTATAATAAATATTGGCACGTAAAACTAGAAGATTATCAAGCAGCTAATAGTGCGCTAAATTTAATTATCAACAATAACAATAACGATTATCTGCCAGGTCCTATCGCTTTTGAAATTATTGCTACCGATATTCGTTTTGATGATAGTTTATACACTGAAACTATTCATAATGAACCATTCCATGGTGATGACATGGATGTCACCCATTTTGAGACAACTGACGGAACGCCCGTAGGTTATCGCACTGCTTATGCATTAGAAGACAAATCTAATTCTCATGACGGTAATACTAGTTTTGTCGGATATCCAAATAGCAATAGTCCTTCTGAGCTACCCCACAGACTTTTTGTTATTGATGAAGATGGAAATTATACATCCTACGTATCTTCTTCTTATGCAGCCAAAAAAAGATACATTTATGACGGTGCGACCACTACTTCTTATTTAACAAACTCGGCTGAGGATGCTGGAGAAGAAATATATTTGTTCGCTGAAGCTAAAGAACCTGTTTATAGTCGTAGCATATTCCACAAACCTTTAGAAAGTGTTTATGTAAATGTAATACCAGATGGTAATAAAAATTTAGTAGTAAATGATAGTGATATTATCAAGTCAACTAGCATTGATGAGGCCGGCATTACGCCAGGTACTGCAGATGGCAAGACTTTTACTAACGTATATACATTCGATGACCCTAATTTAAATCAAAACAATGCGCAAGTTTATTTAAAAGAATTTACTATTTACTTAGAGGACAGAGATCAACTTTATGTTGAGTTTTATCAGAACTTTAATAAAGGGCTAGACTCTCGTTTATATATTCCACTCGCTTTTTCCGTTACAGGTGAAGCTCCATCAATTAGATTAGACGGTAATGATATTAACTATAGCAAAATAACTCTTAGTACATCTTCGACTGCTAATCAGGATCTATTAGACGTAAGCCTTAAGCGTTTGGGGCAAATAGCTACGGATGGCCATGGAAATATCGGTACATTCGAGATAGAAGAGCAACAAGAATATGTATTTTACGGCCAAGTTACAGCAAATGGAAGTAGTAAATGGGAAGAAGACTTTGAAAACTCTTTAGAGCATGGCGATACTGGTGTTACATTTTTACTTCAATTAAATGACAAAACGTTAGAGTTCGATCTAAATGAAGGTGATCGATACTGGGATGAACTCAGCTATGATAGTGATGGCTTCGCAAGTACTGATCCGGGCGCATTACAAGACTATATTGCATTTAGTGGTGGACTCCGTAATCAAGAAGAGTATATACAAGTCGAAGTATTAGCTGTGGAAGGCAATGAAATGCTATTAAGACTCATAGATACAACACAAGAATATAAGCCACGTAATTATGAAGGTGTTGTTCAAATCCGTAACTTACCTGTTACCGTTGCGTCTAGACATGACACTTTAGACACTGGAACATTAGAGTTGAAAGTTACACAAGTAGAAGATTTATCTTACGAATCAAAAGGCGGTGATCTGGGACTCTTTGATTTTGACGATGCAAATGAGATCGAAGAAGAATTCGATATAGCTAGAATTATAGATGAACAAGTTTCGATAAGAGTAGATGATGAGTTAGAGTTAGTATCTGGTCAAGAGTCTGATAAACTTACATTTACAATTGAGGAATTATTACCTGGAGCAATAGATACAAGGGATGAATTTTTCTTTAAATTTAATAATTGCGATATTGTAGATGGATGGCTAGATGACATGGAGTTCGAATTCAATCATGACTATTTACCGAATAACTCAGATTCACATAACGGTATTTTTTATAAAGACGACTCAGAATACGTTTTAGACTTTGATGCTATGTACGACGCTTGTATAGCAGACGGCCTAATAGACGGAGATAGTAATAGTGAAAAAGAAGAGGCTTGGCAGGAACTAATAGAAACAGTAGAATTTGAAATTGAACTTTTTGGCAAAGCAGGTGCAGAAGGAGATATTAGCGTTGCAATAGAAAGTGATAATTTAAGAGAAGAAGAAATTCTACTCTATTTGGGAACTACACATCCGGCCTTTATTTATCAAGTAGAACCTGTATATATCGACCTCGGCGTAAGAGGCCAAAAAGGCGGTCGAATAGTTATCACAGAAACAGCTGAAGAAATGTTCCAAGATGGCCGAGAAGTTTTAATAGCAATAGAAGATTTAGGACTAGAGAACAATACTTTTGATGAGGTAGACGTTTATACCGATCCCGATTCTGGATTAGACGTAAAAGATTCATTTAAAGACGGTGTATTAATAATAGAGATTGATGATGAATCAGACGATGGGCCAGGATCCATTATAATAGAAGATATAAGTTTCGACATTTGGGCCGGAACGCCTCGTGGTGGTTATGATCTCTACATCGGCGGAAATGCTTTATCAGCCGACAACGAAGTATACGACGATTTAGAGCCGGACGGAAATGGAGAAGACGCATATTTCACATTCATAAAGCAATCCGATATCAGAGTACAAGATTTTGTAACCATCGGCGAAGGTAGTGCACCAGTAGCTAGTTCTCAAGTAATTATGGATTTAAGAAATGGCGTAACTTATAAAGATGGATCTCAAGTATCCATAACTTCAAGACCATATCAAACGCCAGAAGGATGGGTAATGGTAAGTGCAGTAGATTTAGCATTATTATACAACATACCAATGGACAAAATTACAGCGAGTACTGATGACGAAGGTAAAATGACAGTAACAATTATTAAAGGGATCATAGGTCAATCCGGTAGCACGGTTACAACATTGAAAGAGGGATCAAACATTGTATGGGTTAACGCTACGCCAGTAATCATGGGGACTCCAGTAGTATTAGGAGCAGATAATAAAGCGTATATTCACTTTTTACCGATGTCCCAAGCGTTAGGTTTAAGTGCACAGTGGGATAATTATTCTCAAAGATTGACATTCTCAAATTAATTCATGCAGAGCATAATAGGCTAACGAAACACAAAGCTGGAGAATATCGAATTAATTCATGCAAAGCATAATAGGCTAACAAATCACAAAGTTTGAGAATTTCGAGTTAATTCATGCAGAGCATAATAGGCTAGTGAATCACAAAGCTTGAGATTTTCAAATTAATTCATGCATATCAATTCAAGGGTTGATGAAAGGCTCTCCTTCAAGGATAGCTGTTAGCGGAGCTGACTGAGAGGTTAGGGGCATGGCTTCTTTGTGCCCCTGTTTTGTATGCTGATAATTACAAGGAGGAATTTTAGTATGAAATTATTGACCAAAAAATCCATTTTTAGTACACTTGCTCTTATTTTAATGGGGCCTAGCTTAATGCTAGCATCACCGTATACTACAAAGGATTTAATGGATATTGAAGTACAGGCAAAATACAGTGATAAAGAAGAGACTTTTTTATTAAAAGTAAATTTCAGTGAATTATATACATCCGCTTTAGACATGTCAGATTTATTCTACATAAGCTTTACAAATGCGGACATATCCTATTACTCGTTAGACGACGTAGAATTTAAATTTTATAATGGTAGCATCGATAATACAGATACAGCAATACTTTCTAAATCCGGCAGAGAATACGTTTTAGATTTACAAGCCTTGTATGATCTAGCCTATAAAAAAGGATATATTAAAGGATATAGCACCACCGATAAAAATACTTCTTGGCACAAAATTTTGGCTGATCTAGAATTTGAGCTAGAATTATTTTTGAAACCAACCGTAAAAGGTGATCTAGCAATAAACATAGAAAGTCTGAACATTAAAGATGGGCTAGTTTCTATGCCACTGCAAAATAATTATGAATATGGTATAAAGGTGAAGCCAGCCAAAATATACACAGAAGAGTTAAACCAGAAGGCTGGCAAAATAATATTATCTGAAATATTCTCGGGATCCTTTAAAAGTGGTAGTGAATTTATTTTCGCCTTGGATGATATGGATTTTAGCATGGATCAACTACAATCTGCTAAGATATATACGGATAAAAATTCTGGACTAGAAATAGCATATGATTTTGCAGATGGATTATTAGTAATAGAAATAGAAGAAGAATCCGAAAAGATGGCTGGAACAATAACGATAGAAGAAATAGAATTTGACATACAAAGCGACGACGAAGAAAAGTTCACTTTACACTTCGGAGGGACAGCAGTACATTCAGCTTACCCAAGCTATTATGATCTATATAAGATAAGTAACAGAGATAAAGAAGATATATATAACGCATTTAAGGATAAGTATTCTTCGCCGTTAGTTAAGGATTTTGTGACTATAACGGAAAATCCGAATAAACTGTCACTGCAGATAAACTTTAACACAGGAGCCGTAAAATCAAATGACGAAGAGGTAAACATGCTGTTCAAACCATATATGGATATAGTAGCTGGGCCAACTTGTAGCATAATAGAGTTCACAAAATTAATAGGAATAGACCAGTCAAAACTGATGTTTGGGCAAAATCAAAACTATTCAAATACATTAACAATAGATAATACGGACGGAGTAGCGCCATTTAACGGCTTTGTAACTTTGACGAGCTCGTCATATGACATTATCGTCAATATTGGAGGTAATAATGAAGTAATAAAATTAAGAACTCCCATATTCATATCCAATCAAAAAGAAACATCCTATATGCCGATATATTTACTTTGTGAGATATTCGGATTAGAGCTGACGTTTGATGAAAAGACTAGTACAGCATATATATCTAAGTAGATAAGATAGAGAGGCGAAAAAGCTTCTCTTTTTTTATTGGTTGCATCCAAAAATAACTGCTTTCTTTCTATTATGAATCGAGCTATATCCAAAAGTTGATGCTTTTCTTCTATTACAATGTATATTCGGATAAATTTCATGTCATAGCAAAGTGGACGAATGAACTTATCTGGTAGATTCTGGCGAGTTTTGTATTGTTAGCGTAATCTCTATGGAATTTATTACATGATATTTACGAATTATCTGTTTTTATTGACTAATTGTGCAATTTATAATATAATTCAAAAGGTAGATTAAAAATATAAAATATAAAATATAAAATTAAAATCAAAGAGTGAATTCACACTTTCTAAATTAATTATCCAAATTGTTATCTCTTTGATCAAAAACATATGATTACTTAAGAGGGGGACTACAAATGAAATTACGTCAAAAATTCGCTATGATCTTAGCGGCAGCTACCGTGTCTAGTACGATTCCGGTTACAACACATGCTCTTGCCGGAGGTGCTGATGTTATTAAAACCTCGATGACTACTAAAGCTGGCTATAATAGTTACGGTTATCACCAAGATCACCTGGGTGATCTTTATCCTCAACAAAATCGTGCTATAAATATCGGTATTAAAAATCACACGGATCGCTATCCTAAATATGTTAATCAGCTACCAGCCGTTGTTGATATTACTGGAAAAGATATTGCTTTCGATGAACGTTTATTTCCTGAAACCAAAAAAGATTTGACAGATTTGCCCGATTGGATTGTCGAAGATAATGGTGAGGGTCAATATGGCGATGACAAGAACGACGATAATAATAGCTACACTCTACAGTATAATACTATTTTCGAAACAAAGGCTATTCAAGAAAATAATCCTGAATATAGGAAAAATATAATACCTTTGAATGATTATGAATATCACTATGCTATGCCAGATAAGTCTCAATATAATGACCGTGCATATGCTAGTAAATTAACTGAATCTAGTGAAGGCGCTACTTCTGGTGATGAGTCAGATCCTCGTGATCTTCTGTATCCGCATAGAATTTATACTATAGATAACGAAGGAAATTATACATCTTTTGTTTCTATAGAGTATGCTGGCAATAGTTTTAAAAAATATTTAAGCAAACTTGACGCTGTGTCTGACGACGACTATGATATGGATGTATATTTATTTGGTCTGGCTACAAAAGATATAAATAACGACAAAGATACTATTGATGATAATGAAATGATTTTTTTAAATCTTTTAAAAGATCCAAACGGAACTTCAGACAACACTGCTGGATTAAATCGAACCAAGTTAATAATAAATAATGAATTACCTAAGATATTTGGTAAATATGGAGATGTTATCGGAGATTTGGAATATTATAATTACTTTGACGATGATGCTAAATCAATTGGTACTAGATTATATGTAAAAGAATATACTTTATATCGTGATCAATATGGTGATGATAAGAGCCTTGAAATGTTATTATTCCAACGCGTCAGTCCGGGCAACAACTTCGCAGAAAGACTTTTTGTACCTTTAGCCTTCCGAGTTACAGGTGCTAAACCTTCAGTTAAAGTGGGAGATGAATTTGGTTTATTTACTATAAATTGGGATATTCCGCTATATTCTAATACAACGGTTAATGATTCATTCGTAGACATTAATTTAGATTCTTTAGGTTATATGTCTACAGATGGCAAAGGTCGTTTAGGGTCATTTAAAATAGAAGAAAACATTAACTTCATATTTAATGGTAATTTTGTAACTACAAATGATCCTGAAGAAGATTTTGAAAAATATAGTGCTGGTGGTCGCACATATCATATTACACTTAGTGATAAAGATGTACTTTTTGATGATATACTTAAAACAGGTGATAGATACTGGGATGTAGCACCAAAATATAACGACGCAGGTGAACTAGAAGACGAAGGTGAACTAGGTAAGCTTGCGAATTACATCAAATTCACTGGTGGATTACGTGGTTTTGAAGACTATATCCAAGTTGAACTTCTGGGTATTGAAGATAATGAATTAGTGATTAGAATTATAGACGAATCTATTTTGGCACCAATAGTTCGTAAATATGAAGGTGGGTTACAATTTACAAACCTTCCATTTGAAGTCGATAAAAGAGATGAGCTTAACATAGGTAATTTAGCTATTACTATCGAAGAAGTAGATGATATTAGATTTGTAGAGAAAGATGGAAAAGTAGATAAAGTTAGCTTTAATTCAGCGAATTCCATCGAAGAAACATTTAACATAGCCAAAATTAGTGCCGACAACTTTATTATAGGTCTTGAATCTAAGGTGGATTTAGTAGCTGGTCGTCAAAAAAATGAGAAAGATACAGTTACAATTAGATTGAATGAACTTGTTGGAGGTACTGTTGATCTCAGAGACGTAATATATTTTAATTTAGACAATGGTTATGTAGCCAACAAATCTTTGGATGACATTCAATTTGAATTTGAACATTTTCGACCTATTAGAAATGATGATAACCGTATTTTTGAAGCCGAGGATGATTTTGGAGATGAGATAGATGCTTCTGAACGTGAAGGTATGGAATATATTTTAGATCTTGATAGATTATATGAAGCTGCTCTTGATAATGGATTTATTGAAGACGAAGAGGATCTGGATTGGCATTCAATGTTGTCATCTATTACTTTCGATTTAGAAATTGCTGCTTCGTCTCGTTCAGAAATTGGCAATATAAATCTTGAAGCAGAAAGTGACAATTTCTTAGATGGAGATATCACTTTATTGGCCGGATCGGTAAAAAATCCATTTACTATAGCAATGGAACCTATTCGTCTAGATCTTGGTGTCAAAGATCAAATTGTTGGAGAAATTGTTATAAAAGAGACTGCTCCTGAAATGTTAGAGGATAATACTGAGATTATTATTGGTATTGAAGGTCAACACATTATAGATGCGAATATAAAATGTGACTCAACTTCTGATATTGATGCTTCCATAAAGACAACGGATGCAGGTTTACTTCTTATTACAATAAAAAATGAATCAGATGACATACCAGGAGAGATTATTATTGATGATCTAGAATTTGATATATGGGCCGGTACTCCTCAAGGAAAATATGATCTATTCTTAAGTGGTAGCGCTTTAGATGATACTAACGATACTTACGAGGAAATGTTAGAGGCTGCAGACGAGGATAATTATGATATTAAAAATGAAATGGTAGAATATATATCAGATAGCGACCATACTGTTAATATTCGTGAAAGGGAGTATTTAACTGTTGGAACTGAACTGATTGCACCTCAAACTATTAAAACAATTGTAGACTTTAGAAATAAATCTGCAACTGTAAACGGTATTCATGTTCACTTAACTTCGGAGCCATATATTGTTCCTAGTACTTGGACATCTATGATCGGTGTTCGAGATATAGCAACATGTTTTGGCGTTCCTTCTACTCATATCGCAGCATACCATGACGAAAACGATGTTATGACCGTAACTATTGCTAACGGTAAAATGGGAGAAGAAGGTGCTACTATTATTACTGTAAGGGATAAATCTAAAATCTTAATCGTTAACGGTACTCCTGTAATCATGGCAGAACCTCTTACTATCGGTGATGATGACCGTGCTTATGCGCCAATTAGACCTATCGCCGAAGCTTTAGGTTTAGAAGTAACATGGGATGCTTTATCTCAAAGGGCCACATTTGTAAATTAATTTATATAATTAAAAGGAGAGCTTTGTCTCTCTTTTTTTTTGTTTATTTAAAAATTTTTAATCTAAAAGAAGATTTTAGTATTTCTGCTTTTTATTGCACAAGTTAAAAACTGAGCCTAAATGCTTTATGTAGATTGATTTTTGTTACATTAAATATTACGGAACAAATATCTATGAAATATAAAGTATTCTCTCTACTAGCTTTTATTCGTAATGATGCAACAATTTATTACGCGCAAATTACAAAACGTTGTCATTTATTGACTTTTTATAATATTTGTTATATAATTTTACTTGTAATACGACATATAAATAAATCATAAAATGTAACTGACATAATAATAAATATAAAATATAAAATATAAGATTCATCACACATATATAAACAGGGGGATATACAAATGAAACTACGTCAAAAATTAGCAATGTTAATGGCGGCTACTATGATAACAACTACATTTCCAACTCTAACTAGTGCTATCACAAAAAGTGCTGTAGCTACTCAAGCCTTAGTGATGTATTCTACATCTAACTATGTTCATCCAACGACTACAAATACGACTCATTCGGATGAAAAAGCTATTAATATAAATATTTCTAATAACGATAGTATGGTAATTGACGGTCGGAAAACTCCTCAACAATTTCACCTTAAAGGTATTGACATAAAATTTAGTAATAGTATTTTCACTCCAACAAAAGGTGCATATTGTTTGCCAGGTCCTGCTAAGAAAGATGGCCAAAGTTCTAACGATTTTGAAGCAGAGAGATTAAGCGAGTATATAATTGATAGCGAATCTGGCGAATCCTTATCTCCTCATACACCTTATGGATTAGTAGATTATTCCAAAAACAATAGTTACTTAGGTAATGCAGGTGATGATGGTAGAATAACTACTACTCAGGATTATGCAGATAGGATTTTTGTAATAGACAAAGATGGCAATTACACCTCTTATGTTTCCATGAGATATGCTGCCATAAAAGATAAGGTAGAATATGTTTCTCTAGGTAGAAAGGCAACCAATGTTATTTTTGAAAAAAATACAACCCAAGATATAGAAGAAGCATATTTATTTCAAAAAATTGTATCTGATAATGATGAAGGCGACTATAAAAAAGAGATTTATATAAATAAAATTCCAAACGAAGATAATACTGCTCTTGAGTTAAACCATAAATTGGATATAGTGCCTTTTAATCCGATAAAAACTATGGCGAGTACACCAGCTGGTCAAACCGGTGTCATTGATGAGACAGCCAATTTACTTGGATATACGGTAACTACAGGAGATGGCACAACAGCCGAAGTATATCTTAAAGAATTTACTCTTTTTAGAGATACTTATGGATCTGATACTCTTTTAGATGGCGAGTTTTACCAATTATTACAAAGAAATTTTGATAATGCCGATTTATATATTCCAATAGCATTTTCATTAACAGGTAAAGCTCCATTTATTGAAATTATGGGATCCGAATTTACTTATGCTAAACTAAAGCTTCAGTCTAGAATAATTACGGATCTTGTAGATTATAAATTAAAAAGAGAAGGCCAACTTTCTACTAATGCAAAAGGTGATCTTGGTATCTTTGAAATTGCCGAAAACAAGCTAAAAGTATTTGAAGGAACCTTTGATGGTAGTGCCACCGACTTAGAGTCAGAGACTGAACTTCAAAACGGTAGTGACGGTGTTTTTCTTTTTGAATTAGATAATGATGATTTAAACTTTGACCTTAAAGCAGGAGATAGACTTTGGAATAAAGAATTAGATGGTCAATCTACCGCTGAAGAAATTATAGATGCCCGAGGAAGACTTTTTGATTATATACAATTTGCAAGCGGATTACGTGGCTTTGAAGAATTTATTCAAGTAGAAGTTTTAGCTGTTCAAGATAATAATATGGTTGTTAGAATAACCGATCAATCCGTTAATCGTAAACATGAGGGTGGAGTTGAATTCTGTCAATTACCAATAGACGTGAATAGAAAAACTACACTTTCACTTGGCGATATAAAAATTAGTATTACACAAATTAACCCTGAGACTCTTGAATATAAAGCTAAAGGAGGCAGAGTTGACGACTTAGATTTTTATGATGCTAATACTGTAGAAGAAACTTTTGTTATCGCAGAAGTAAGAGATGAAAATATTAGAATAGAAGCTTTAGAAGAAGCTAATGTTTTAACTGGCCAAGATAGTTCTACTGTTGAAATTGCTCTTAGAGAATTAGTAGATGATACTCTGGACATAAGAGATGAATTTTATATGAAAATCGAAAATGGAATAATGAGTACTCCATTAGAAAATATTTGGTTTTATTTAGATGGTGTTCCTATCCAAAATAAAGCAGATTATCGTATATTTGAAAAAGACGATAATGAATATATACTAGATATTGATCATCTATATGATGCATGGATTGACATGGAAAATTATGATGAAGATGACGACACGGATCTAGATACTATTAAACGTGAGTGGGAAAGAATTTTAGATCTAATTACTTTTAGTTTTGATGTACGTGCTGATTTGAATGGTTCTGTGGGGGATATTAAATTAAGTGTAGAAAGTCAAAATTTCAAAAATAACATAGAAGAAATTATTATTGGTGATGTAAAAAAATCCTTTACTTATACAGCTCCACCTGTATCAGTTGATCTTGGAATTAAAGAACAAAAAACAGGAACAATTACTTTTAAAGAAACCCAACCTGAAATGTTCCAAGATGGTAGCCAAATTGTAATCAACCTCGAAGATATCGGAATGGATAGCAGATCTGTCTACACAGCTTCGGTTAAAACGGATGGTCAATCCGGTTTAGAAGTGGCATCGCCAAAATTTGATGATGGCAATTTAATAATTACTATTTCTGAAGAATCAGATGATATTCCGGGTACTATTACTATAGAAAATATGCAATACGATATTTGGGCCGGTACTCCTAGAGGAGCTTATGATTTACAAATTGGCGGTAGCGCTCTTGATCATACTAATACAAGCGAGAAGCCGTTTGAGAAGAAAATACAAGTTAACGATTATTTAAATGTTGGGGTTAATTTAGTTAGTTCCGTAGAAGTTATTACTGCACAAATTAATTTCAATTCTGGTACAACTGTTGTAAATGGTCAAACTCAAAGACCTATGACTCCTCCTATGATGTTAAACGGCTGGGCCATGATCGGTATTCGTGATATCGCTGCTTTCTTTGGTATACCTCAAGATAAAATTGCAGCCTTCCATGATGAGCACGGTGTTATGACTATTACAGTTGTAAATGGTACTATCGGCGAAACTGGTTCAACTTTAGTTACAGTTAGAAATGGTTCCAAAATTCTTACTGTAAACGGTACTCCTGTTATTATGGGTCAACCTATGACTATCAGTGATGATAACCATGCTTATGTACCAATCAGACCAATTGCTGAAGCTTTAGGTTTACATGTATATTGGAATGATGCAACGAGAGTAGCTACAGTTAGTACTGCATTTATTCAGTAATTATGACTTTAATTTGCAAATTTAGAGAACTTCGGTTCTCTCTTTTTTTATTAAATTAATTCTACAACAAAAAAATATTTTATCTGTAATAGTTCAATATCTTATTACATATACATTACAATATATCGTCGATTATTGACTTTTTATAGAAATTAATATATAATTTAGAATATGACAATAAGTTTTTTGTTATTGATTTCTTAATATAAAAATTTAGCTAAATAAATTTATCTATATAATATAAGGGGGATATACAGATGAAATTACGTCAAAAATTAGCAATGTTAATGGCAGCTACCATCATTACTTCGGTTGTGCCAACTATCACGCATGCTGCAAAAACACCTTTCATGGCCAAAGAATCTATGCTATTATTAGATCAATTTAAATATATTAATCCTGAGCCAAACCATGAAGCAAAGAATGTCAACATCCAGAACGGTGATAATGCATATGGCGCTTCGGAAGCTTCTCCAGCTTTATTTTATGTAACAATTACGGATGGAAAATTTAATCATCATCTCTTTGAGCCAACTATAGGAAATAACGCTCTACCTGAAGGTACTGACTTAGGTGATTTTGACGGTTTTGATAGACACACAGTTTATGCTTTACCGGATTTTTCAAAAAATGCTAATTTATTAAATGGTTCACTAAATGATATAAACACTGACTATGCAAATAGAATCTTTTCTATAGATGAATACGGTAATTATACATCTTATGTATCTGAAGAGTATGCTAAATCGGTAGGTTATTACAAAGATAATATTATTTCTAATAATGGTCATATAAATTTACCTGCCAACAAGGTTTCAAAAGTATATCTATTTGAAAAAATTCCAGCAGACAATGGAAAAGGTGTTGTTTATGTAAATAAAAAGATTAATAGCGCCGGAGATGGCTTTGTTCGAAATCTATCTTCTTTTGACTCTGAAGATCCTCGAGGTAAATCAGACTTATTTGACACTCCTGCTACACCACATAATGAGGATACGACTAATGATGATAAGGAGACACTACGTTATCATAGCATTGATATTAAATACCCGGGAAGTGAAACAACACAGATATATTTCAAAGAATTCACTTTATTTAAAGATAGATATGGCAATGATAATATTCTAGATATTGAATTATATCAAAACTTTAATAAGGGCTCAAATTCTAGGCTTTATATTCCACTTGCATTTACAGTAACCGGGAAAGCACCTTCTATACAATTTTCCGGAGGTTTTGCAGCTACAACAAAATTACTACTTAGTTCAAATGTAGTTACAAACGCTACGGCGGATATTTCAGCAAAAAGGCCAGGAAAACTATCTGTTTCAGGAAAAGGCAATCTGGGAATATTTGATGTAGAAGAGAACCAAGAATTTATATTCAGTGGTACTTTTGAGGCTAATGGATATAGTAAAGCTAAAGCTGATTTAAAAGAGGGTACGGGTGGATTTATAATACATTTGCAATTAAAAGAATCTGATTTAAGATTTGATTTAAGTCAAGGCGATCGACTTTGGGATAAAAAAGTAAATGTAGAGCACATGCCAGACGATTTATCTCCATATAAAGGAAAATTAGCGGATTATATAGAGTTAACAGGTGGATTAAGAACGTATGAGCCATATGTCCAAGTAGAAGTACTAGCAGTGGAAGAAGAAGAGATGGTTCTTAGAATCATAGATGAGACAGATCAAGCCAAAATGCCAGGAGATAACGATGAGGCAAAACGTGATCGTCAATATGAAGGCGGAATTGAATTTCATGATATTCCAGTAGATGTAGACGGAAGATATTCTTCTATATCAGCCGGAGCGGTTGAGATGGTTGTGCATCATGTAGATGAAACAACACTAGAGTTTGACGGAAATAAAGTTGACGATATTGACTTTAAATATAGTGGACAAATTAGTGAAAGATTTGTAATAGCAGAAGTTCAAAACGACAATGTAGCCTTAGAAGTGTTGCAAGAAGCGGAAGTTATATCCGGACAAAATGCTTCTTCTGTTGAAGTGGCTTTACAAGAACTTGTAGAAGATGTAATTGATACTAGAGATGAATTTTACTTAACGCTCAAAAATGGTAAAATGGCCGATGAACCTAATTTTGAATTAGAATTTGATGGTCGTTCTATCAAACAATCTGATCTTGAGGCTTTCGACATTTTCTTTGAAGATGAAGATGATGAATATATATTGGATTTGGACGAGTTATATGATTATTGTGTGGACGAAATAGGAGTATTCTCCGAGAATGATAAATTTGCAGCACGTAGTTGGCATAAAGTATTAGACGAACTAATATTAAGGTTTGAACTTAGTGCTCCTGTGAAATCGACGGCCGGAGATATAGGATTAGTAGTAGAAAGCGATAATTTTAAAGAGGAAGAAGAGCAAGTAACGATAGGAACAGTAATCAAGCCGTTTACAGTGGTAGCCGATTCGGTGTATGTAGATGCAGGATACAAGGAGCAAAAAACAGGAGTAATAATAATAAAAGAAACTAAGCCAGGAATGTTACAAGACGGCAGAAAGCTTATATTTGAATTAGAAGATATCGGAATGGATGGCCGATCATTTAATAATGGAACAGTAACAACAGATGGTACCTCTGATTTAGCGGTAGATAAATCATTTGATGGAGATAAAGGGACATTAATACTTACGATAAAAGAAGAATCGCATGGAACACCAGGAACAATAACTATTAAAGATATACAGTATGATATTTGGGCTGGAACACCTAGAGGAGGATATGATCTAAAACTATCAGGTGATGCAATAGATTTTACAGGGGATGACAGCATAATTTTTAAAGACTATTTATATGTAGGAATGGGAAGTGGACAACAAGCAACAACGTTCACATCACAAATTAATTTCAACGCAGGAAGTTTAGCAGTGAACAATGTGGCGAAAAGATTAACATCTAATCCAAAACTAACAACAAGTGGATGGACAATGGTAGATATAAGAGATATAGCCACAATATTCGATCTTGATCCGAGTGCGGTAGTATCGCATAATGATGAAAAGGGGACATTAACAGTAACTATAGTAGATGGATTAGTGGGAATGCCAGGATCAAGTTTAGTAACGTTTAGAAATGGATCCAAAATAGTAACAGCAAACGGAACACCAATAATAATGGGCGAAGCAATGAGAGTAGATAGTAGCAACAGAGCATATGTACCATTGAAACCGTTAGCAGAAGCATTAGGAATGGATTATAGTTTCAATATTGCGACAAGAGTAGCAACTATGACAAAATAAATTAAAATTGCGAGATAAGTAGCAACAAAGACAAAATAAGCTATAATTTATAAGAGAGAGGATTTCGGTCCTCTCTTTTTTTTTGCATGTTGAACGAATAGAATTTGAATAAGGCGAAGGTCAAGGGCGCAGCTGCGCTGCAACTCTATCCGGTAGCGAAGCGGCCACCTTCCTCTAGGAGGAAGGCTTAAGTGCGTGGCTACCTTGCAATGTTGTGAAGACTGAGAAGTTAGGGAGCTGTCACAAAATTGCGGGGGAGGTGTCAGCGTTAGCTGACGGAGGGAGAAAGCGTGCCTTATAGTTGTAGTTACTCAGGTAAGTTGATTTACCCTTAGAAATTTTCTAGGTTTACTCATAACTATTCAACCTGTTGTTTTACCACCTTAATCGTATAACCTGTTTCACGTTCAACAGAAATTTGCCCAATATAATCATCAAATATTAAATCCTTATCATAAACTTTATAGTATTCCCCGTCATAATTTATATGTCCTTTAACCGTAAATGGATAAGAATAGTGTTCAGAATCGTAAGAGAATTTATCCGTTGTCGAATCATTTAATTCATATCCAAGCGCTGATTCAAATAGTTCGACTTTTAATCCAAGATTGTCATTTAATATCCGGCCGGAGCTGAAAGGCAGTTCTAAATCAAAAGATCCAGGAGGAAGATTGTGTGTAAATTTAGCAGAATATTCCGTCCTGCTATAAGCACCATCTATTTCTACATATATATCTTTGGTAAATATACCTCTATGCGGACTAGGTGTTGAACTGACTTCTGGAGTGGATTTATCTATTTCAATAACTGCTAAAACTTCTTCGCTTTCATCATATAAACCTTTCTCTTTAAGAATCTCTGATATTTCGATTTCGTTTTTAATGATTGTAACATTCTCGGTACTCAAAGCGAAAACACTTGGATTTATGCTAGCAATCATGCCAAGTGCTAATACCATAGATAATAATTTTTTCATTTTTATTTCCTCCTATTAATTTGTTTTGTTGCAAAACGATATTTTCTACTGTAAGAAAATTCCTACTCTCTTATTATATGTACTTGTATTAGTTTATATGTATATATAATTTGTTGACTATTATTAGAATATCAAAAGTATAATATAAAATTTTGTTAATTTTTATTTGAGATAAGGTAACGAGAGAGGATTTTGGTCCTCTCTTTTTTGCCTGCACTTGAACTTAGCACTTGAACTTTGTACTTGACCTTAGTATTTAAAAGATATAGAAAAGAGAGGATTTCAGCCCTCTCTTTTTTTTTCATGCACTTGGATTAATCAATAGTCAACTTAATACAAACCGGCAAGTTAGGATTTGCAACTTTATGCTTAGAAATAATAGTTAGGTGCTCAGCACATTCAATGAACTCGCATGGAGCATCGCAACCTAAAACTTGAGCATTAGTAATATTAGCATTGAATTTCTTAACTTTAGATCCGAATGTTTTAATCTTCAGCACACCATCTTCCGGCCATCTCATAGCAAACACATACATAGAATTAGGCTTGTAGGTAAATCTGAAGTCTTCAGTAGTAAAAGATTTTCTCTTAGTATCGGTAAAGTGGCCTTCTTCGGTTACGATAGGACCTTCACCGTATTTTCTAAATGGGAAGGAATCATAAATAGCTTCGCCATTAACTTTAAGCCAAGCACCAACGTCTTGAAGGATTTTCTTGTCCGGTTCAGGTATTGTACCATCGGCTTTCGGGCCAACATTTAGAAGAAGCGAACCATTTTTGCTGACAACATCAACTAAATCGCAAATGACTTCGAAGG
>LNZM01000086.1 GCA_002007295.1 Candidatus Epulonipiscioides saccharophilum
AGGTTCAACTTCTGGCTCAACTTCAGGTTTAACTTCAGATTCAACTTCAGGTTCAACTTCAGGTTCAACTTCTGGCTCAACTTCAGGTTCAACTTCAGATTCAACTTCTGGTTCAACGGTTGGCTCAATTTCTATAGAAGGCTTCACCTCTGGTTCAACTTCAAGTTCAAGAGTTGGTTCAACAACTGGCTCAATGGCAGGAGTATTTGCTGCAATAAGTTGTTCGAATTCGTCAGGAGATAATTCAGGACCAAGATCTAACACAGGAGGTTGAATTTGCGGACGTATAGCCGGTTCAAGTTTGGTAGCAAGAATAAGCTCTGCTTCTGTTTCTAATTCTAATTCGGGGATGATCACATCTGGATCGGGAATAATCACTTCTGGATCAGGAATCACCACTTCTGATTCGGTAACATTAGTTTCCGATTCGATAATGACAGCTTCAGGTTCTATTGCTGTTTCTGGAATGACAACTTCTGGTTCAGGAATTATAACTTCGGGTTCAGGAATAATCACTTCTGTTTCGGTAACATTAGTTTCTGGTTTTGTTTCGGGGATGATCACTTCTTGATTTTTGATTGGAATTTCCACTTCTAATATCTCTCCTGTATCTTCATGAATAATTTGTGGTACGGAATCTATAATGGTTTTAACAGCACTTAATTCATGGTTGAGTTCACTTTTGTTATACACAATATTTTTTTCGGATTCCAGATCAGATTCCCCCTCAACTGGATTAGATAATACTGCAAAACCTGTAGAAGCCATAGCTGTAGCTAAAAAAGCAGTAGTAATCACTCTTCTATTTAATTTCATCTTATTCCCCCTATAATAAATTAATTAACTTTTTATTTTCTTATACTTTTTTATATGTCGTATAAGCTATACTAAAATAGTATTCATATACTATTTAAAAAATTACTCATAATAAGAAAATATCAGTTAAAAATTGTTGCTTTTAATAAATTAAATGTAATTTTATAGAAATAATAATATTTTCATCCTGAAAGAATTATGTATAACATTTTATTCTTATTTATTGCTTTTATTTTAGTCCGAATTTATGTCGTCCGGCTAGGTAAAAGCAATATTTTTGTAGTTAAAAAAGTTAACATCAGTCCGAGTTTATGCTATTCCGATAGTGTGGGCTAAAAAGAATTAGCCTAAGTCCGAAGTTATGCTATTCCGAATAATACTTTTTGGGGCTAGAAAGAATTAGCTCAAGTCCGAGTTTATGCTGTTCCGAATAGTATGAGCTAAAAAGAATTAGCCTAAGTCCGAAGTTATGCTATTCTGAATAATACTTTTTTGGACTAGAAAGAATTAGCTCAAGTCTGAGTTTATGCTATTCCGAATAATACTTTTTTGGGCTAGAAAGAATTAGCTCAAGTCCGAGCTTATGCTATTTCGCATAATACTTTTTTGGGCTAGAAAGAATTAACTCAAGTCCGAGTTTATGCTATTTCGAATAATACTTTTTTGGGCTAGAAAGAATTAGTTTCTATAAATTGTGTCGTTAATGTTCTCAAAATATTCAAATCTTCTATTGGAAAATAGCAATGATAAGAATGTTCTAGAAAAATTAGTTTTAAATATTCTGAGTCAATAGCCTTTTGGTAAAGATAAGCACCTTTGTAGTTTAGTGTTTCGTCTAACTTAGATTGAAAAATGAGCGTTGGCGTTCGCAAATTTGCTAATAATTTTTTACTTTCATGAATTAATGGATACATACTTAGCATTGGGACTATCCATGGTATATATTCGTACCAATGCCCATTGGCTATGCTATATAATGGCCGAGATTGTTTTGTTGTAAGCATCTGATCCGATTTTTCAGAATTAGCAGAGTTATTAACCTCTTTTGGCTGTTTAAAATTAGCAGAGTTATGAATCTCTGTTTGCTGTTTAGAATTAGCAAAGTGATGAATCTTTTTTTGCTGTATAGGATTAGAAGACTTATTAGCCTCTTTCTTCTTCAATATCACTTTTAAGCACATTTTTAACTTATCATATGATATATTTATTTTCATTGGTGGATTTATCAATATAATCCCGTTAGCGTGAACAAGCTCTGCATAATCGATGCAAAATAATCCGCCCATGGAGTGTCCCATTAAATATATATTTTTGTACTTATCTTTTAATTCTAATATTGCTGATTTGGCCACCTCTTTCCACTCATTTTTAGTAGAACGCCCAAAATCTCGGGCTGTACCACCATGGCCGGGTAAAATTGGTGCGTATACATCTATTTTTAGAGCCTGAAAGGTTGTTATTAGAGGTATAAATTGATTTGGGCTACCACATAGGCCATGTAAGCATAATATAGCAGTGTCACTATTAGAATTGATATGAATTGGTGGATGATTGTTATTTTGCATTTGTATTTTCTCTCCTTAGTTTACTTTTTTTAAAATTATAGCATTAAACCAGGAGGTTGTTGCATTAATAATTCCAAAAATAAAAAAACGAGCGCTCAAAAAAGGTAGCTCGTTTTTGCGTTTCATGGGCTTAGGATTTTATTTATTTGCGACAGCCCCCTTTCAATTTCCCCTGAGTTCATCGCCTTCAACCTCTCAGTCAGCTTCGCTGACAGCTCTCCTAGAAGGAGAGTCTTTCCATTTCCCTTTTAGTTGATACCTCCTAATCTCTCATTTGCCTAGATGACAGAGAAGTTAATAAATTTAGGCTTGAAATATTAAGGTCATTTGATATAATGTCCATATCTTTTAGATAAAAAAAGTAAAGTAAAGAAAGGAATAGAAAAATGATAGCCAAAGAATTCGACATAGCAGTAATCGGTGGAGGAATGAGTGGGATATGCGCAGCGATAGCGGCGGCCAGAGGAGGAGCTAGAGTAGCCTTAGTTCAGGACAGACCAGTATTGGGCGGAAATGCAAGCTCCGAAATAAGAATGCACATTTGTGGAGCAAGCCGAGGAGGCGGACGAAAAGAAGATAGGGAAACAGGGATATTAGAAGAAATCCTATTAGAACATAAGAAGCATAACCAATATAATTCTTACGCAATCTTCGATATGATTCTATGGTCAAAGGTTAAGGATGAGCCGAACATCACATTATTTTTAAATACACATGTCAAAAAAGTAAACATGATATCAGATAATAAAATAGAAAGTGTCTTCGCCGTTCAGTTAACAACAGAACAGGATATCACTATCAAGGCTAAATTATTTGTAGATACAACCGGCGATGCGACGATAGCCGCATTATCTGGGGCTGAATATATGTTGGGACAAGAGGCTAAATCAACTTTTAATGAGATGTACGCCCCAGACGAAGCGGATGACTACACTATGGGTAATTCTCTTATGTTTAAAACGGTTGACCGTGGCGAAAAAGTAGAGTTTGTTAAGCCAAAATGGGCCAATACCTACAATGAAGAATATTTAAAATTACGAGGCCATAAAGAAATTACATCCGGTTATTGGTGGATAGAATTAGGAGGGAAAAAACACAGAGTAATTGAAGACGCCGAAGAAATAAGAGACGATTTAGTGAAAGCTGTTTACGGTGTTTGGGATCATCTAAAAAATGGCGGCGATCATGGAGCCGATAACTTGGACTTAGAATGGGTTGGATTTTTGCCGGGTAAAAGAGAATCCAGAAGAGTTATTGGAGATTATATTTTAGTCGAAAGTGATTGTGTAAACGGAAGAATATTTGAAGATGCTATCGCATATGGTGGATGGAGTTTGGATATCCATGTAATAGATGGATTTAGAAAAAATGATAGTCCGCCGAATATAAATATCCATCTAAAAGATAATTATACGATACCGTATAGATGTATATATTCGAAAAATATAGAAAATTTATTTATAGGTGGCCGAGCGATCAGTGCTTCGCATGTAGCGTTTAGCTCAACAAGGGTAATGGGTACTTGCTCGGTTATAGGACAAGCTATTGGGACAGCCGCGGCAATGTGTATAGAAGAAAGGGTAATGCCAAGAGAATTTACGGATATAACAAGACTTCAGCAACAGCTACTAAGGGATGATTGCTATTTACCGCATTATAAAAATATAGATGAAGCCGACCATGCGAGAACAGCAAAAATATATTGCTCAAGCGAGCTAGAAGGATTCGAAGGCGGAAACGTAATAAACGGCGTAGCAAGGCCATTTAAAGGAAATAGTAATAAGTGGCAATCGGAGTCATTGGTAAATAATCCGCAATGGTTAGAAGTGCAGTTTAATGAAACTAAGCTAATACAGGATATACAGTTGAAATTAGATTCCAATTTAGCCAAAGAGGTGACGATATCATTATCGGATAAAATGTTAGCCAAACAAGAAAAAAGTGTATCCTCAACGTTGTTGAAAGATTTCAAAGTGAGTTGCTATAACAATGATGAATTAATATATGCGTGGAAAGTTAAAGGAAATTATCAAAGGTTGATAAATCTGAAATTGCCAGAGAAATCCGAATGTACCGCAGTAAAAATAGACTGCTATACGGCCAATGGATCGGAGACTGCATCGATATTTGAAGTAAGAGTATATTAGGTTCAACTTCATTAATTAAAAATTTTTTCAAAAAGATGTTTATATTTTTTATTTTTTGGTTATAATCTAAATGAGACATAGTATTACCAATATTTTGATAGTGTGTATGTCATAGAAGGTATAATACTTGGCATCCACATGTAAATTATCAAACCGCCCGCTTATTTTTGGGCGGGTGTTTTTTTATGTAATATCAATCATGATAGTCTGCTCTTATAGAGCAGAGCATAAAAAAACAACACTTTTATTTTTCCGATCAAGGTCGTTTTTTCCGAACTTTTGCACTGCAAACTTATGCAACCAACCAATCACGATGGACACTGATGAACATTCTGTCCGTCACATTCAATATTCTTTTCGGGAGAAGAAGGAAAACGTCTTTTCCATCAAGAAAAGCTCTCAGTGTTGTTCTTTTTTTTGTCTTTTAATGAGGAAACACTCCCCAGTTCTGATACTAACTGATGCTCTGAAACATTTGTGCTTTCCATTTTCAGAAGCGGCCACGGTTGCTTTCAAACAAACTCTCGCTGGTCGTCACGGCTAAACCACGGCCTCATGTCAGCAGTCACGAAACAAGCAGTCAGCCTGAAGCCCGACAAGCTGGATTTATGAAATCAAATGATCACATGATCTCGCAAACCAAGCTGCTGCCACGCAGATTAAAAAACTGGACTAAATCTTACATCCACTTTTACATGTTCACATCCTTTATCCTTGATTAAAACAGTGTTACTATATTTCAAGTAAATGCTGCCTTTAAATGCAGCACTTAGTTCATTCAAATTGCACATTAGTCTCTATTTTCTATCACAGTAAAATCTCCATTCAGTATCTCTCTTGTAAAGTGAAATCTCAGACATGTGTACACCTTTACCTGGTGAAGTCATCGCTCAGAAGGTCACTGCTGACTGCCAAGGCCGCCAGGACGTCATCACGGATCTGTTTCAGGAGCTGACTGTCCTCAGCAAAGG
Source organism: Candidatus Epulonipiscioides saccharophilum (assembly GCA_002007295.1). Taxonomy (GTDB): domain Bacteria; phylum Bacillota; class Clostridia; order Lachnospirales; family Cellulosilyticaceae; genus Epulonipiscioides; species Epulonipiscioides saccharophilum. Next base: position 5,500 of record LNZM01000086.1, read on the forward strand.
ACTGTGGGTCGGGGTCGCGACCTTTGTCTGTGCGGAACTTCAACAGAACTGAGGAGAGATGGGAAGACAGAGGAGAACGAGGGAGGGATGACAGGAAGCAGGAGGAACATGA
>LNZM01000087.1 GCA_002007295.1 Candidatus Epulonipiscioides saccharophilum
GCCTCTTTTTTTTGACTCGATTATCTTGCTATAATATAGAATAAGTTCATTCAATCTTGGATTTTTAAGATTTCTTAACCTCTCAGTCAGCTACTGCTTAGTAAACTTTTTCACTTAGCATTTCCAATGGATTAAGCCACTTCGTCCCTATTAGGTACAAAGTGATTTTTGAGACTGCTTTTTTAAAAAATGGCCTCTGTTTTGTGACCTTAAATTATAAAAAAGCTTGAAGTACACTATAATGTACCACAAGCTTAATTAAATAAATTTTTGTTATATTTCTTGCCAACCGCTATTATTTTTAGCACTGTTGATCACAGCGTGGATGAATTTAACACCATTTAAGCCATCCGTAATAGAAGGATAAGAACAGAATTTGTTGAAAGGTTCATTATTTTTTCTAGCTATAATATCTGAGATCACATCTCTATAAATATTCGCAAATGCTACAAACAGACCTTCCGGATGACCCGAAGGAACCCGAGCTTCGCTAGCGCTATTTTCCTTTATATAAGAAGTACCTCTCGAAATTACTTCGGTAGCTTGACCTTTCGGCGTGTATTTCAAGACATCAGGTTGTTCCTGTCTCCATTCAAGAGAACCGAGATCGCCGTATATTCTAACATATAAATCGTTTAGTCGTCCGGATGCTACTTGAGAGCACCAATATGCTCCGTTGGCTCCATTGTCATATTCTACTATGATATTCGCATTTAAGTCTAATTTTTGCCCAAATGTGTTTGTTGTTGCTAGCAATCTTTTTATTTTTAATCCCGTTACATACTGTATATAATTTTCTATATGTGATCCTATATCGCCTACACAATTTGAGATTCCAGATAATTTCGGATCTTTTCGCCAAACCGATAAGTTGTTAGCAGAACCTGGAGAAGTGACCTCGTCTAGTAGCCAATCTTGGATATATTCGGCATTTACGCTTAAAATGTTTCCTATCTTGCCCTCTGCTATCATTTCTTTCATAACTCTAGTCAAAGTATATCCAGTATAGGTGTAGGTCACAGCAAAGACTAAGTTTTTCTCCTTAACGATCCTTTCCAAATCTTCGGCTTGTTCTATGCTAAAACATAAGGGCTTTTCACATACAACATTTATGCCGTTTAATAAGAAGTGCTTAGCTATATCGTAGTGCGTTGAATTAGGCGTTACTATTACTACGAAGTCAATACCATCTGGACGTTGCCCTTCAGCTTGGGCCATTTCGGAGTAGTTAGAATAAATTCTGTCCACAGAGTAGACTTCCTGAACTTGTTTGTTTTTGGCGTCATCCGTACTAAAACAGCCTGCTACCATTTTTGCTCTCGGATCAAAATTTATCGCTTTTCTGTGAACTTCGCCGATAAATCCACTCATCGATCCGCCTACCATTCCGTATGTTAACATTTTTATTCATTCCTTTCTTTATTGTAACTAATATTTTTGTTGCAATATGAATCTTCTGCCCGTTAAAGCAAACTTGTAAAAATTATAATTTACTTGAAAGCAATAAAATCTTGTATGCACGCTTTCTCCCCTCCCATAGGCGGAAACTTAAGAATCTTAGTCACAACATTGCAGGGAAGTGGCCCAGCTCCCCTTTCAGGGGAGCTGTCAGCGTTAGCTGACTGAGGGGTCCCTATGGTGCTCTGTCTCCGTAATCACCTTTTGGCTTCACTTGAGAAGGTCAAGGGCGCAGCTGCGCTGCGACTCTATCCGTCCGCTTCGCGTCCACCTTCCTCAAGAGGAAGGCTTAAGTGCGCGCTACCTTGCAATGTTGTGAAGAGAGAGGTTAGGAATCTGTCACAAAATTGCAGGGAGGCACCACTTTCCCCGCAATTTTTTGACAACTCCAGGATAACCCTTCAGTTAGTTTCGCCAAAAAGTGATTACAAAGCTAGAGCACCAGAAGAACCCCTCAGTCAGCTTCGCTGAAAGAGGAGCAGGGCACCCGCACTTTTAGTTAGCTTTGCCGAAAGATTCTTAAGTTCCCGGCTATGCTCCTAGAAGGAAAACCAAGTCGGAGAGGCTAGGCTTAATTCGATATTGCATCATCAAATTTTATTTCGGATGGTTTAAAATCCACTTTTTTTACAAACTCAGCAGCTTCTGTTGCGCCCATTATTCTGTCCATTCCACTGTCTTCCCATTCAACAGATAATGGACCGTCATACCCTTTGGCGTTTAATACTCTTATTATTTCTTCAAAATTTACTTGGCCATGTCCTAGTGATCTGAAATTCCAGCCTCGTTTTAAGTCTCCGAATTCTATATGGGATCCCAGTATACCGCTTCGGCCATCCAAGTTTACGGATACATCTTTCATGTGAACATGGTAAACTCGGTCAGCAAAATCATTTAAAAATATATGCGGTGTTATCCCTTGCCATAGTAAATGACTCGGATCAAAATTTAATCCAAACTCTGGCCTATTTTCAAATTTTTTCAATAACTTTTCTGTTGTATAATAATCGAATGCTATCTCACCCGGATGCACTTCCAGAGCAAACTTCACATCGTATTTTTTGAACTCATCCAATATAGGGGTCCATAGCCTAACGATCTTATCAAATCCGTCTTCTATCATTTCAGCTGTGGTTTGAGGGAAAGAATATAGATATTTCCATATCGGTGAGCCAGTAAATCCAGTTATTATTTTTACACCTAACTTATTCGCCACTAGTGCAGCTTTTTTCATTGTGGCTATAGCCCATTCTCTGATCGCTTCAGGCTTGTCCGTTAACTCACTTGGAGCAAAGTTGTTTAACCTAGGATCTGGCGCATCACCAACGCACTGACCTATTATGTGGGTCGCTAAAGCTTTGCATTCTAGTTTGTGTTTTTTTAGCGTTTTTAATATATATTCCACATATTTTTCGTCATTTATCGCCTTATCTATATCTACGTTGTTGCCCCAACATGCCAATTCAACTCCGTCGTAGCCCATCTCTTTTGCTAATTTACATAATTCATTTAATTCTAAGTCGGCCCATTGGCAAGTACATAGAGTAACTAATCTCATGAAAATTCCCTCCTAAAATATAAAAAAATGTATGTTAAAAAGTTTGTCCTTTTTATGTTAGCATGTAGCATAATAGCTGTCAACGCCTATAAAGGATTCTGTGTTATCACTTTCTTTTAAAGCTTAGATGTAGAAACAAATCCGATTAAATAATTATAGAATAGAGGACTCGCTCACCTTTTGGGCAACCTTTTTTTGCTACAGACAAAGCTCCATTGGAAGGACTAAGACGGGTATTGTAGCATCCTCCTTATAAAGAAAGAGAAGATCGATGGGATAGACGATTTGATATAAGAACTTGTTTGATATTATTATTACCAATGGTATTTTCTGCTCAGAGCATATGGATTACAATGCCTCTGACAGAATTGATAGTATTTATATTTACAATTATTGTTATAAGAAAAAGTTTGATTAATAGATAAGACAAATAAAAAAGTGGCTAAAACATTATATAAATGCTAAAAATAAAATACCTAAATTTACTATTTGCATTACAAGATATACGCATGATATAATATATTTGTTATTATATCTGGTGGAATGGTAATAATTAATGCATAAAAAAGTGAGTCCATCGAAACAAACGAGCTTGCTTTTTATAAAAAAAACCACTCTAAAAAAAGAGTGGTGGTTGTGTGTTCTCCACCTTCGGCTACGGATGAGTTCATTCGTAAAGGAGGTGGGCTACTTGCGTGAGTATAACTTAATGGTACTATGCCTGTTTTTAATAACAGTAATGTTGACACTCCCCACGCCTAAAGGCGGGGGATTCTAAAGTGATTAAAGGACATACAAATTCATTTCTGAGCGTCCAACCTTTAGTTATGGGTATGCCATTACCCTTCATACAACAGGACATATAGTCT
>LNZM01000088.1 GCA_002007295.1 Candidatus Epulonipiscioides saccharophilum
TTTGTTATTATTTTTTAGAAAGGAAACGAATTAGATGAATAAGGAATTTATGGCAGCAATTGATGAAATTGTAAAATCTAAGGGTATAGATAAAGAAAAACTATTTGACGCAATAGTTCAATCCATTGAAGCTGCTTGTAAGAAGCACTATGGCAACTTAGGCGAAGGGAAACCGATAATAAAAGTAGATATAAATGAGACCACAGGAGTTGTTAAGGTATTTTCTACAAAAGAAGTAGTCGAGGACATGGATGTTGAAAACGATATATTGCATATAGGAATTACAGACGCACGAGAAATTAGCAAAAATGTAAATATAGGAGACGTTGTCTATATTGAAGTTACAACAAAAGATTTTGGACGTATAGCAGCAAAAAACGCAAAGAACGTGGTTTTAAATAAAATCAAAGAAGCCGAACGACAAATGATATATGATAAATATATTGGTTTTGTCGGAGACATTGTTAGAGGAGACCTAAGTAGGCAAGACAAAAACGGATATATTGTTCAACTAGAATTTGCAGAAGCCTCTTTACCGATGTCAGAATCTATTATGAACGAGACTTTTGACACAAATGTCGGCAGCCGTAAGAAAGCCTTTTACGTTTTGGATGTAAAAGACTTTAATCAGAGCGAACAAAAAGGGATAAAAGTAAAATGGGAGCCACAAATAGTAGTATCAAGAACTAGACCAGAATTAGTAAAGCGCTTATTTGAAAAAGAAGTTGTTGAAATTAACAATGGAACGATAGAAATAAAAAGTGTGGCCAGAGAAGCAGGATCTAGAACAAAAATAGCAGTACATTCTTATAATAAAAATGTGGATCCAGTCGGCGCATGTGTAGGGGAACGTGGCTCTAGAATTAATGCTGTAGTACAAGAATTAAATGGCGAAAAGATAGACGTAATAGAATGGAACGAAAATCTCGTCGAATTTATCAAGAAAGCATTGAGTCCAGCCGAAGTGTTAGATGTTATAATCGGAGAAAAAGATACAAGAGAAGGCACCAAAAAAAATGCTGTAGTTGTTGTCCCGGATGATGTTTTAAGCTTAGCTATAGGAATCAAAGGTCAAAACGTAAGATTAGCAGCTAAGTTAACAGGATGCTGGCTAGATATTAAGAGTGCTACATCCGTTGGATACGTGCCAAAACCAGTAAGAACCCCAGAAGAAATTGCTGCACAAAGAGAAGCAGAGCTAGAGGAAGCCTATCGTCTAGCCTATGAAGAAAACGGTTTAGAAGATGATTTGATGGACGACGATTACGCTGCAGATTATAAATATCGACTAGAAATGGAAAAATTGCGTCATGATAGCGAATAGAAAATGTACAGGTTGTGGCATGATGAAACCTAAATCCGAACTTATTAGAGTTGTTAAAAACAAAAATAATGAGATAAGTAAAGATACTACTTTTAAAATGCCCGGTCGAGGTGCTTACGTTTGTAACAATCTAGAATGTATTCAGAAAACTACTAAAACTAAAGGCTTCGATAGATCCCTTAAAAGAAAAATAGCTGTAGAAATATATGAAAGTTTGTTAGAGGAACGTATAAATGAACAAAATATATCAACTTCTTAGTTTAAGCCAAAAAGGACGAAATTTGATTTCCGGCGAATTTGCAGCCAAACAAGCTGTCCTAGACAATAAAGCCTTTTTGGTCATTGTATCAAAAGAAGCATCGGAAAATACTAAAAAATTATTCCGTGATAAATGTAATTATAGAAACATATCTATTCGAATCTGGGGAGAAAGTTCTCTATTAGGTAAATGCTTAGGTAAAGACTATCGTGTCGTTATTGCATTAACTAATGAAAAGTTAGCTACTAAAATTTTATCCATGATTGATGAACACGAACCAATACCCGGACAATCCCTTATAGAAAAATAAATTAAAAAAAGGTAGCAAATATGCTAGAAAAAGAAAACAAAAATGATGAAGAATTAAAACTCGATGAAGAAATGGAAATAATAGAAGATGACGTACCAAACAGAATAACACAATTAGCTAATAAAATGGGTATTTCGAGAACAGAAATAATCAAAACTCTGATGCGAATCTGATGTAAAAAGGTAAAAGCGGAAAATAATGAAAAGTTAGTTGCTAAAATTTTATCCATGATTGATGAACACGAGCCAATACCTGGATAATCCCTTATAGAAGAATAATGAAAATAGTCCATTCAGCAATAATACACTTTATAAAAATAAAATAAGAAAAGGTAGCAAATATGGTAGAAAAAGAAAATAAAAATAATGAAGAATTAAAACTCGATGAAGAAATGAAAATAATAGAAGTTGCCACAACAACCACAATAAAACAATTAGCTGATAAAATCGGTGTTTCGGCTACAGAAGTAATCAAAACTATGATGAAAAAAGGCAAATTGATGAATATGAATCAAGAAATTGATTTTGACACCGCTGTAATGATTGCGGAACTCTTTAATGTTTTGGTCGAAAAAGAAGATGAAAGAGACTTATTAGAAGAGATCTTTGGTTCTGACGAAGAAGAAGATCCGGCTAAATTAGTAGAAAGACCTCCTGTAGTCGTTGTTATGGGCCATGTCGATCATGGAAAAACTTCTTTATTGGATGCTATTCGCTCAACTGATGTGACAACCGGAGAAGCGGGCGGAATAACCCAACATATCGGCGCTTCAGCTGTTACTTTAAACGGTAAAAAAATAACCTTTTTAGATACTCCTGGTCATGAAGCTTTCACTGCTATGAGAATGAGAGGGGCCAAAGTTACTGACATAGCTATTTTAGTTGTGGCGGCGGACGATGGTGTTATGCCTCAAACTATAGAAGCTATAAACCATGCTAGAGCCGCCAATGTTCAAATTATAGTAGCTGTTAATAAAATTGATAAACCAGGCGCAAATCCAGATAGAGTTAAACAAGAATTAGCTGAATACGGTCTCTTAGTCGAAGATTGGGGCGGCGACACCATTTGTGTCCACGTTTCTGCTCTCAAAAAAGAGGGTATCGATACTCTCCTTGAAATGATTCTCTTAGTCGCTGAAATGGCTGACCTAAAAGCTAATCCATCCGGCAAAGCCAGAGGTACTGTTATCGAAGCGGAATTGGATAAAGGCCGTGGCCCTGTTGCTACCGTCCTAGTTCAAAACGGAACCTTAAAAATTGGTGATCCCATTGTCGTTAGCGAAACTTATGGTCGCATAAGAGCTATGAATAATTATAAAGGTAAACCTGTAAAAAAAGCCGGTCCTTCAACCGCCGTAGAAATTTTAGGACTCTCCGATGTTCCACTTGGTGGCGACATGTTTTATATTGCTAACAACGATAAACAGGCTAGACAAGTAGCTGAAAAAGTTAAAGCTCAGGGCCGTGAAAAAATGGTAATCAATACCGGTTTCATAATATTTTGGTAATAGCTCAGATGCTTTCTTGGTAAAATATTCTATTATTAAATAATTATCTACCGATTTATGCTCGGTAAAAGCAAACTCTAATTCTTTAACACCACCTGGTTCTACATTCAGATAATCGAATTTTTCGGCCTTAACTTCCGCATTATCAATATACTGAGTAACGATGATTACATGGCTTTCGGAAATATTTAAGAAATTTTGCTGATTAGATATATAGATTTTGCCGTCCCTTAAATATGCCCTTATAGGTCTGTGAACATTTTTAAATTCTAGCAAATTTGTCTTAGGCTTTCTACTCGGGTGAATTAGGCCATCTAAACAGAAGTTGCCAGCATTAGGGAAATCGTTAAAGTCTCCGCCATAATAATATTTATCTTTGCCGTTAATGTCTTTGCCCATATAAATGGCGTGATCATTCCACTCCCAAATAAATCCGCCAATAAAGTTGTCGTACTTTAGCATGGTCTGATAATATCTTTCCAAATCACCGTTGCTATTGCCCATAGCATGGCTATACTCACATAAAATTATAGGTTTATTAAGTGTGTTATTAGAGCAATAATCTATTACATCATCTGGCGAAATATACATTCTGCTATACACATCAATATTGGATAAATTATTATTATAACCAACTTTCTGATATACGCTGCTTTCGTAGTGTATCAAGGCTGTTGGATCATATTCCTTTATCCATTTTGCGCATTTTTCCAAATTAGGGCCGTATCCGGATTCATTACCTAAAGAATACATGAAGATGCAAGGCGAATTTTTTTCTCTAATCACAGACGCTTGTATTCTATCTAGCATAGCATCGTAGAATTTAGGATCGTGACAAAGCATTCCGAAAGTATAATCATCGACTAAAGTTTCGTGACTGTTATATAAATGGCCACCGCCATAGATTTCGCATGTGTTATGTGTTTCTAAGTCGGCTTCGGTCATAACGTAAAAACCATATCTAGAATATAGCTCATAAGCCCATGGTGAGCTAGGATAATGACTGGTCCTTATAGCGTTGATGTTATTCTCTTTCATAAGGCGGAGGTCATCCATTAATTGCTCTCTAGAAATGGTTGCACCGGTGTAAGCGTTGCTATCATGTCTGTTAGTACCTTTAATTTTTACTTTTTGGCCATTAATATATAGTATAGAATTGATTATTTCTACACGTTTAAACCCGATTTCAGTTTGAATAATTTCGGTATCCGTAATAAGGTTCAGAGTATACAAATTAGGTTGTTCAGCATTCCAAAGATGAACACTACCCAATCTAAAATCGGTATCCGTTCCTTTATAAATAGATTTGTTTTTGTACAAGAGTTCTATGGTAACATTTTGGGGTTTATTTAGCCAAATTAAATCTAAGTGAACGTCAACGGATTGAAAATCATCCGATACATTTTGTTCTACCTTAAAATCTCGGATGAAATTTTTAGGACGATTAAGAATATAAACATCTCTAAAAATACCGAACATTCTAAATTTATCTTGGTCTTCCAAAAATGTTCCGTCCGAATATTTAAGGACAATAACAGACAGTATATTTTGGCCGATTTTTGTGTAATTGCTAATATCGAACTCACTGGTTGCATGGGCTACTTGGCTATATCCAACGAACTCGCCATTTAACCAAACGAAAAAGGCACTGTCTACTCCATCAAAAACCAAGAAGTTTTTAAACGTTTTATCGTCTTTACTCATCTCAAAAGTTTTTACATACGCCCCTGTCGGATTCTGATCCGGTACATACGGCGGAATAAAAGGTATCGGCCCCTTTACGTTGGCATATAAATGCTTGTCGTATCCAAACATGTTTAGACAGCTTGGAACGTTGATAATATCTCCATTAGCTATAATTTCTTCTGTGAAATTTTCCGGAACCTCGTATACACTATTATAAAATTGGAAATACCAATCCGAAGAATTTAAATACTTACATCTATAATCTAAATTCTTATTCCTCGGAATATAATAAGATCTATACGGCTGCGTGTTCACGTGCAAAATTTCAAGATTTTCATAGTATTTTTCTAGTTTCATAACCGGGTCCTCATTTCAGTGTATTATTTAAATTAATGGCTTTTCATAATTTCAGTGCATTATTTAAATTAATGGCTTTTCATA
>LNZM01000089.1 GCA_002007295.1 Candidatus Epulonipiscioides saccharophilum
GCACCAACGTCTTGAAGGATTTTCTTGTCCGGTTCAGGTATTGTACCATCGGCTTTCGGGCCAACATTTAGAAGAAGCGAACCATTTTTGCTGACAACATCAACTAAATCGCAAATGACTTCGAAGGATTGTTTGTAATCATTATTTTCGGTGTAGCACCAAGAATTTTTAGCAACGGAAGTGTCATTTTGCCAGAAGAAAGGAGAAACATCAGCTAATTGGCCACGTTCGATATCTCTAACGGCGCTGGTGTGTTGGAATGCATCATTTTTATAGTTGATAGTAACTTCTTTACCCCACTCGATAGCCCTATTATAATAGTAAGCAGCAAACTTACGCAGATAAGGTTTCATAGGCTCAATTTGGATCCACCAGTCGAAGTACATAATCTGAGGTTGATATTTATCCGCAAGTTCACAGGTACGAACTAACCAGTCTTCCATGAAAATAGGATCGATACCTTTCACATGGATAGAACCTTGATCGGTAGTAGCACCTACGGATTGAGCCATAAAAGGTTCAGGATAGGAAGGCCAGTACATGTCGCCGTATTCGAAATTACCGTCTTTGTCCAAATATTTTTGGAAGTCGCTATCGAATTCACGGCCACCACACATGAACCAATAGTGTTCGATTCTGTGAGAAGAGGTAGTAAGAACGATATCACGTTTTTCGCATTCTTGTTTAAGAAGGCCGACAATATCTTTCATAGGACCTTTTTTAGTAGCACACCAATCTGATAAATTACTATCATACATTTGGAAGCCATCATGGTGCTCCGCTACGGGCATAACAAATCTGGCCCCGGCTTCTTTGAATAGATCAGCCCACTCGGCAGCATCAAACTTTTCAGCCTTAAACATAGGAACAAAATCTTTATAACCAAAATCCTTATGAGGCCCATATTTTTCGATGTGATGATCGAACATGTTTAAGCCACGACGAAGAGCATCTTTTTTGTAAACGAATCTAGCGTACCATTCGCTGCCGAATGCCGGAACTGCGTATACACCCCAGTGGATAAAGATTCCGAATTTGGCGTTTCTGTACCAATCGGGAACTTTGTGATTAGCTAAGGATTCCCAGGTGTCCTTGTGAGGGCCATTAGCAATAACTTCATCTATTGTCTTAAGATAGTTTTTCATATTTTGGAAATATTGATTCATATTCTTTCTCCTTTAAAAAAAAGTTTATATTTCAATTGCCAAAATTATCATACACTATTAAGGAAAAATAAACAAGACGTATTGAGAATTTTTTTGTAATCTTTCAGTTAAAGCACTTCGCACTTGACCTTAGTATTTAGAAGATATAGAAAAGAGAGGATTTCAGTCCTCTCTTTTTTGCATGCACTTGGATTAATCAATAGTCAACTTAACGCAAACCGGCAAGTTAGGATTTTCAACTTTATGCTTAGAAATAATAGTTAGGTGCTCAGCACATTCGATAAACTCGCATGGCGCATCGCAACCTAAAACTTGAGCGTTAGTAATATTAGCATTGAATTTCTTAACTTTAGATCCGAAAGTTTTAATCTTCAGCACACCATCTTCCGGCCATTTCATAGCAAAGACATACATAGAATTAGGCTTATAGGTGAATCTGAAGTCTTCAGTAGTAAAAGATTTTCTCTTAGTATCGGTAAAGTGACCTTCTTCGGTTACGATAGGCCCTTCGCCGTATTTTCTGAATGGGAAGGAGTCATAAATGGCTTCGCCGTTAACTTTAAGCCATGCACCAACGTCCTGAAGGATTTTTGTATCTTGTTCAGGAATAGTACCATCGGCTTTCGGGCCAATATTTAATAGAAGAGAACCGTTTTTGCTAACGACATCAACCAAGTCGCAAATGACTTCAAAGGATTGTTTATAATCGTTATTTTCGGTGTAGCACCAAGAGTTTTTAGCAACGGAAGTGTCATTTTGCCAAAAGAAAGGAGAGACATCAGAGAGTTGACCACGTTCGATATCTCTAACGGCGCTGGTATGTTGGAAAGCATCATTTTTATAGTTGATAGTAACTTCTTTACCCCATTCAATGGCCCTATTATAATAGTAAGCAGCAAACTTACGCAAATAAGGTTTCATCGGCTCGATTTGGATCCACCAGTCGAAGTACATAATCTGAGGCTGATATTTATCCGCAAGTTCGCAAGTACGAACCAACCAGTCTTCCATGAAAATAGGATCGATACCGTCCACATGGATAGAACCTAGATCTGTGGTCGCATCTCCGGATGTAGTTACGAAAGGTTCAGGATAAGAAGGCCAGTACATGTCGCCGTATTCGAAATTACCGTCTTTATCTAAATATTTTTGGAAGTCGCTATCGAAATCACGGCCACCACACATGAACCAGTAGTGTTCGATTCTGTGAGAAGAGGTAGTAAGAACGATATCACGTTTTTCACATTCTTGCTTAAGAAGGCCGACAATATCTTTCATAGGACCTTTTTTAGCAGCACACCAATCGGAAAGGTTGCTATCATACATTTGGAAGCCATCATGGTGCTCGGCAACGGGCATAACAAATCTGGCCCCAGCTTGTTTGAATAGGTCGGCCCACTCGGCCGCATCAAACTTTTCAGCCTTAAACATAGGAACAAAATCTTTATAACCAAAATCTTTATGAGGCCCGTATTTCTCTACGTGATGAGAAAAAACGTCTTGGCCAGGGTGAAGAGGGTTTTGTTTGTAAACAGCTCTAGGATACCATTCGTTGTTGTATGCCGGAACGGCGTATACACCCCAGTGGATAAAGATTCCGAATTTGGCGTTTCTGTACCAATCCGGAACCTTGTGATTAGCTAAGGATTCCCAAGTGTCCTTGTGCGGGCCATTAGCAATAACTTCGTCTATCGTTTTAAGATAGTTTTTCATGTTTTGGAAATATTGATTCATATTCTTTCTCCTTTAAAAAAAAGTTTATAATTTCAATTGCCAAAATTATAATACCTTATTAAGGAAAAATATACAAGCCATATTGAGAATTTTTTACAACATTGCAGGGTAGCGACGCACTTGAACTTTACAAGCGAAGCTGACGAATGGAATTGGATTGCGGGGAAGCAAGAACCTCTATAAATTATTGAAAAAATGATCTAGCCATTTCGACCCATTTCACACATCTACTTGGATCATTTTGGACAGTTCTTACGTCTTTCATTGTTATTTCTAATTGAATATCATTGGATATAGCAGAAATTTCTTTTAGCTCTCTTTTTAAAGCCGGTTCATCAAAATTAACACAAAGATACGATGGACTAACTTTGCGGCTATAAATATAATCTTTTTTCAATATATCCTTCATGACGTTGATATCACTCCAAGGGGAAACGGATACTCTTCTTAACCTAGGGATTTGTTGTATCCATTTCCAGCGGCCTTCGACAGGTTCACAGCAGCCGTAGCAATTTAGGCCATATCTTTCTAATAATGGTAATTGATAAGGGAATATAAATTCGCCAAACATATCAGGAGATATACCAACTGTTTCTTGGCTTTCAGCAAAGCCCCACTTTTGCATTAGCGTCAACCCTTGTTCTCTCGTCCAATTTGCGGGCACGAGCTGTTCGGTCCAGCCATATCCGCCAGAAGCTATTCCGACATCAATGTGGTTAGGATTTAATACTCCTAAATCTATAATTTGCTGGGTTAAATTTTTATTCTCTAACATTAGCCAATGCATTAGTTTGTGAAGCCCTTCCGGGTCGTCATACATATTTAACATAAGTTCTTCTAACCCGATGAGTTTTATGGCTTCCCATGTTAGCCCAGAGGTCCAGAACTGCTCACCTCTAAATTCTACTTTTAAGATATCACCTAAAGTTTCTTCGGCGAAATTTTTTCGTCTCTCACTTTCTTGTACGTCATGGGTTAGCTTTCTATAGTCTAATTTATCAAAATCTTCTTCTATATTATTGATTAATTTTTTGTAATGATATGATCCACCAGCATGGCCAGAAGTTTCTTTTTCTACGACTAGCGATCCATAGGATGATATGGTAGTAGCATAATGCACGGGAAAAGTCGCCGTAATCGGAGTATCATCCTTAAGTTCCTTGAGAATAAATAATTGTCTTCGTAAAAAATTCTCTTGTTGCCTATATTGATTTTCTTTGCAGATTAAGGTTTTAGGAACGATTATTTCACGCCAACATTCGCCGTCTGGTTGTAGTGAAATCATTGGCCTAGCTTCAACATGTAGATCGTTGAGAGCGATCCATTCATCCTTTAGTTTAAGCAGTCTTGGTTCGTTTGCTAATTCTGCTACTTCTTTGGCTAAGTCTCTAACTATTTCTCTGTCTGTCATGTTGTTACCTCTTTTCTTAATTATTTGAAAAAATTGTGGGGAAGTGGTGCCTCCCTCCGGGAGGGAGGTGTCAGCGAAGCTGACGGAGGGAGAAAGCGTGCCTACTCTACTTTTTGAGCATAAACATAATAAGCACCGATACTTTTTCCGTTTCCTAAGAAAAATCTAGTTCTTAAATAATGCAGTCCCTTTTCTAAGTTTAACTCAAAGGTTGCACATTTATCTTCTTCGGATAAATCTACAGCTTTCTGTTGACCGGCCATTCTGATGTCGGCCGAAACGATATCGTATGATTTACCTTCGGTCAGCCCATCCGAGATACACTCATCAGAATCAATTTGCTCGGCTCGTCCTCTTAATTCTATATCGGCTTCTCTTGGATATCTCCTTAATTCGAAAGTATACTTCCCTGGATCTACAACTTCGACCGTAAGATAACCGTTAGCATCGACACCTTCACGAATATTTTTTTGGCTGAATGTCATTTTTGTGCATTCATGCCAAGCATGGGCTGTCATTATTATTGGTTTACCTTCCATTAAGAAAAATGGTTTGAATTTCATAGCTTCTTGGAGGCGTTCATCATACCATTCTTCGTAAAATCTAGTTAGCTCGATAGCCAATTGTTGGTTTTCCGAATAAATGTCATGTTCTTCGTATAAATCTTGTTCGATATCATAGATTTCTGGATTTACGTCCACACTGGAGCCGAAAGAACCTCTTAGCATAGGGTTAGATTCGTTGGTTAAAGGACGAACCAATCTCATATTATTTTTTAGGACGGTATAATCCTTATATTTCTGAGGCATATCCATCTGCATATTATGGATGACTATCGTTCTATCTTTATTTAAATGGGTTTGGCCGGATTGTAATGCTGTAGCCATGCTAATACCGTCTAAATTTTCACCTTTAGGCAAATCGCAAATATCGATCAAAGTAGGTAAGAGATCGAACTGAGCAGTAAGGCCGTAAACCTTTCTAGGTTCACCGAGTATATTATTCGGCGTAGTGATGAAGCAACTATTTCGGTGGGCACCTTCATAGGTGGTACCTTTTTTGCCACGCATGCCAGCATTGAAGCCACTTTTGAGCCAGCCATTTTTGTCTGTGTCGCAACCTGTGGCGGTGCCGTTGTCGCCAAAAAATATGATGATGGTGTTATCGAAGGCATCCTTGTCTCGTAGGTGCTGCATCAATTTGCCGATGTTTTCATCTATACCTTCAATCATTCCAAAAAATTTAGCTCGTTTATCTGGGACACCCAAGTCTTTATATTTTTGATAATATTCGGGAGCAATGTTAAATGGACCATGTGGAGCATTAGTAGGGAGATAGCAGAAAAAAGGTTTATCATCGGATAATTGCTTATCGATAAATTTTTGCGCACTATCGAACCAAACATCAGTGCAGTAACCTTTAAATTGGATGTTTTCACCGTTTAGTTGGTAGGTATCATCGAAATAATCGTTGTTCCAATAGTCGGGTGTTTCACCGATAACGCCACCACCAAAAATCTGTGCTACATCGAAGCCTCGGTTTTCGGGTCTGTAAGGATAGGTGTCGCCGAGGTGCCATTTGCCGAATATGCCGGTGGCGTATCCGCCGTCCTTAAAGTAGTTAGCAATCGTTTTTATATTCGGATCCATGTAGTAACGGCCATTTAGAGTGGAATAGACACCTGCGCCGAAGGAGTATTTTCCGGAAATTAGGGCAGCTCGAGAGGGAGCACATAAAGGATCGGTGTGAAAACTTTCAAGACTGATAGCATTTTCATTTAACCAATCTAAATTCGGTGTTTTAAGCCATGGATTGCCATGGGAAGCCATGTCACCATAGCCCTGATCGTCAGTTAAAATAATAATTACATTCGGTTTGTTTGCCAATGGATTTCATCCTCCTTATTTATTGTAGCGTTATCATAGCATAGTTTAAGATAGAAAGATAGATCCATAGCCTAAAGGCTTGATGTAAGACTCCCATTCTAGTGAAGTAGCGCACTTAGTCCCCTCTCCGAGGGAGGTGTCACGCAGTGACGGAGGGAGTTGGAGGAAGGTGGCAGCGAAGCTGACGGATAGATTAAAAAAGCTTACTAGTGGTGCGCCCCTTCAGTTTGCACAAAATTTCAGGAAAGTAAAAAAGTGGCTCACCCTAATATATCATGAAAGCGTCCACTATAATTTTAAAATTTTTTATTTTTTTTCTTTTTTATTTATTTTTGGCTGCTTCTTAGCCTCTTCATCTGATATAACATCTTTGATAACTTGTATAACATTTTCTGTTCCGTTATGTCCTCGGTTCTTTTTCATATTACTCTTGTAAAGATTTTTATTTTCGTAGACATCTATTATTGTGGATACTAAAAGTTCATTCGACAACTCTTCCTCTTGGATGACTTTAGAATAGCCTTGTTTCAGCATGGAATCAGCATTCAGAATCTGGTCACCTCGGCTAGCCTCCTTAGAGAGAGGAATTAAGACGTTAGGTAATCCGAGAGCCACAATCTCGGCTAAAGCGTTGGCACCGGCTCGAGACAGCATAATTTCAGCTGCAGCGAAGACATCGGGTAGTTCTGAGCCAAGATACTCGAATTGCTTGTAGTCTTTTTTGTTATCGTATGTTGGGTCTGTGTTTCCTTTGCCACAAATGTGCATTATGTTGAATGTATTCAGCAATTCGTCCAGAGATTCTCTTAAAGCGTTGTTTACCTTTACAGATCCGAGGCTACCTCCCATGACTAATAAAACGGGTTTAGAATTTTGAAAACCGGCTAGATGATAGCCTCTAGTTTTATAACCGGTAAAAAGTTCTTTACGGATGGGAGTACCAGTTAAGACACCTTTGTCGCCTACATATTTTAAAGTTTCAGGAAAGTTTACGCAGATTTTTTTGGCTCCTTTGGATGCTATTTTGTTAGCTAGGCCGGGTGTAATATCCGATTCATGAATTATAACAGGTATCTTGAGCATTTTGGCAGCTATGACAACGGGAACGCTGACGTAACCACCTTTGGAAAAGACGATATCCGGTTTTATTTTTTTTAGCAAGCCATGAGCTTCAGAAAAGCCATAAATTACTTTAAAGGGATCTTTTAAATTCTGGATTGTTAAATATCTTCTTAACTTTCCAGATGAGATTTCATGATAAAGGATACCCTCTTTGGTTATCAATTCTTTTTCTATACCGGTTTTGCTACCTATATATTCTATATGCCACAAATCGGCCCGTAATCTAGGCAGGAGAGCAATGTTTGGAGTGACATGTCCAGCTGTTCCACCACCGGTCAATACGATTTTTTTCAATGCAAAAACCTCCTTGTTTCTAATAGGTTCAAATTTATTTTATTCTGAAACATTGTGCTTAATACCATAAGTACTTGCACAGATCAACAATATTTTTTATGGTTGGTATTCTGAAACATTATGATTAGCGCCATAAGTGTTTGCACAAATCAATTTGCTTTCGAAATATTGTAGGGAAGCGGACGAATAAAATTGGAAGAATTATCACCACTTTAGCTTTAGTTGATACCCCCCCAACCTCTCTGTTTGTTTCGCTACGTTGCGGTCCCTCCGATAACTTTTGACAAATTGCAGGGAAGCGGTGCCTCCCTCCGGGAGGGAGGTGTCACGAAGTGACGGAGGGAGTTGTAGGGAGAAAGCGTTCATTAAATCCATAAGTGCTTGCAAGCCTCACTAATATTTTTTATGGCGTTAGCTCTATGGCTGATTTTATTTTTATCTTCCAAACATATTTCACCTAATGAAGTATCAGTTTTTACACCTATTATATCGTTAGATTCTATATAGAAAAATGGATCGTATCCAAATCCTTCGGCCCCGATTATCTTTTCTCCAATAAATCCTTCTAAAGTTCCTCTTAGTGTACAAATTTCTTCTCCATTCTTATATAAGGACATGGCGCAGACGAATCTAGCGCTACGTTCTTGTTTAGTTTTTGCATTTTCTAGTCTTATTATTATATCGTTCATTTTATCTGTATAGCTTGCTTCTTCTCCTAAGTATCTGGAGGAGTAAATGCCAGGTTCTTTGTTAATATAGTCTACTTCTAATCCCGAATCGTCGGCCAAGACGAATTTGTCTGTACATTGAGAAACTATCTTGGCTTTTAATCTAGCGTTATCTTCAAAAGTTAAGCCGGTTTCTTCTATGTCGATATTTATGCCTTCGTCGGCCATACTGATAATGGATACATTCCAGTCTTTGGTTTTATCTTGTATTTCTTTTATTTTATGCTTATTTGTTGTCGCAAATATTATTGTGTTCATTCAATATCTATCTCCAATTTTAATAAGTTTTCTAACTATGTATAATAGTATGAACATAATTTATAAAGAATAAACACCATCAATTATTTTATATATTTTTGTCTTCTATAATCCGAGCTATCTGTATCTTCTCATTTTGTACGTCACTATCAACTACGTACTGCTTAATTAAGCCCACGCAAACTAATACAACAAATGCTATTATTATCCATTTAATTAGAAAAAATAAAAGTTTTTTCATACATTTTCTCCTTAATATTAAGTCGTTTTGTGTTTAGGGTTATGATAGCATTATTTCAGCATTTTGTCAATATGGATAACTTATTCTAAATAAATTTTTTAGGTAGCCGAAAAAACATGTTGAGAATTGACTTATTTTGGTATTGTCCCCTATTTCTAAATAAATTTGTTCGATATTCGAAAAAAACATATTGAGAATTGATTCATTTTGGTATGGTCAATATGGATACCCTATTCTAAATAAATTTTTTAGATATCCGAAAAAAACATGTTGAGAATTGATTCGTTTTAGTATAAAATAAAAATAAACATACGGAAAGGAATATTTCATATGAGTTACGATATGACGGAGAATACACAAGATAAGTTGATAATACTGTACCTCCTAACAAAAATGCAGTCACCATTAACGCTTTCTCAGTTAACTATTGCTATATTAGAACAAGAATATTGTGATTATTTCACGTTGCAGCAAAATCTAACCGAGTTAAACAAAGCATCATTGATAATAAAAAATATGCATAATAACATTTCAAATTATACTGTAACTCCTTCGGGTGCGCAAATAGCAAATGCCCATTTTCAATTATTACCACCGGATATATTAGCGGAGTTAAATCAGTTTGTCTTAGATACATCAAAAGAGGCCAAAAACATTTTGGATATAACAGCAACGTATTGTAAAAACAATGAGAAAGAGCATGAATATATAGTGTATTGTAAGATAACAGAAAACGATAGTATATTGTTTGAATTAAATCTAAATGTAAGTACAAATAATGTAGCGAATTCGATATGTAACAATTTTAAAAAGAATACAAATGAGATATACAGTGAAATACTACATTTGTTAACGAAAGGATGAGAAAAGTATATGGTGCTGGCCTTAAATCATATAAAGAAGAGCTTTGACGATGTAAGTGTGTTAACGGACGTTCATTTTCATGCGGAGCATATGGACAAGATAGCTATAGTAGGAAACAATGGAGCTGGCAAAACGACATTATTCAAAATAATAATAGGCGAGTTAACACCAGATTCCGGCGAAGTAACATATGCTAAGAACACAGTAATCGGATATATGTCCCAACATATGGAGATAGATTCTAGCAATACAGTATTCGATGAATTGCTAAGTGTTTTTAGTAATTTGCTAGAGATGGAAGAAAAGCTAAAGCAAATGGAAGAAGAGATATCAAGGACGCACTCGGTTGTGCTAACATTACAATATGATCAGATGAGACAAAATTTTGAAGATCTAAAAGGGTATAAATATAAAAGTTTAGTAAAGGGTGTACTAAAAGGGCTAGGGTTCGAACAAACCATATATGACCAAAAGATCTATACTCTTTCAGGTGGACAAAAAACTCGAGTAGCGCTGGCCAAATTATTGCTAGAAGAACCGTCTATTTTGCTCTTAGATGAGCCGACCAATCATTTGGATATAGCATCTATTGAGTGGCTAGAAGTGTTTTTGCGAAATTATAAAGGTACCGTATTGTTAATTTCTCATGATAGATTCTTTTTAGATAAGGTAGCTAACAAGGTCGTCCATATTGAGTTTGGGAGAAGCCATTTATATAATGGAAATTATGATAACTTTATTATAGAGAGTGCTAAGGCTCATGAAGTTTTGGTTAAAGCCTATGAGAAGCAACAGCAAGAAATTAGTAAACAAAAAGCTGTAATAGCAAAGTTAAGACAATTTAATAGAGAAAAATCTATTAAGCGTGCTAGAAGCCGAGAAAAGCTTTTGTCCAAAATAGAAGTGTTAGAAATGCCAATGATTGATAATAAGCCGATGAATTTGATTTTAGCACCGAGGATAGAAAGCGGTAAAGATGTCTTAAATGTTAGCGACTTAAGTGTTCGCTTCGTTGGCAAAACTATTTTTCAAAATATAAATTTCGAAATTAAAAAAGGTGATAAGATCGCAATTGTTGGACCAAATGGGGTTGGAAAAACTACACTGTTTAAGGTATTTTTAGAGCAGGTAACACCAGTGACTGGGCTAGTAAAAATTGGTACGAATGTTCATATTGGATATTATGACCAAGAGCAGCAATCATTAAATTTAAATAATACGATAATAGAAGAATTGCAAGATACGTATCCTAACCTTACAACAGGAGAAATAAGAAATATATTAGCCGCCTTTTTATTTACAGGAGATGAAGTGTTTAAGCCAATAAGTTTATTAAGTGGAGGCGAGAAGGGACGGGTATGTTTAGCCAAGATAATGTTGTCATCAGCTAACTTTTTATTGCTGGATGAGCCGACGAATCATTTAGATATAACATCGAAAGAAGTTCTAGAGCGAGCACTTAGTATATATCCGGGCACAATATTGTATATATCGCATGATAGATATTTTATAAATCAAACGGCGACAAAAATATTGGAGATGGCGCCTGATTCGATGACGTTATTTTTGGGAGATTATGATTATTATCTAGAAAAGAAGAAAGAATTAAGTTTAATACGGCCGTTGAATGTACCAATCGTAGAAGATGCAGGGAGTACAAATAAGCAAAATTGGCAAAGGAGCAAAGGATTGCAAACAGAAATCCGAAAGTTGAATACTCAGATGACCAAGATAGAGCTGAATATAGAACAAACGGAGCAAGAAATAGTGGATATTGATGCTAAACTTTGTTTACCAGAGTATTATTCTAATTTTGATAAACAGGCACCGCTTTTCAGTAGAAAACAATCGTTAGAAACGCATTTAATAGATCAATATTCTAAGTTAGAATCATTGGATCAAGAAATCTCGATTTTGTCTAAAACAAAAATCTAGGCTAGGGCTAGCTGTTAACCTTAGTCTTCCAAAGCCTCCTGATCTGACGGAAAAGTTGGAGTAAGGTGGCTGTGTTACTCCACATTGTCACTTCGTGGCTTTCCTCCTCGGAGAGGAGGACTATACGGATAGAGTAAAAAGAGCGAAGCGACGCTGATTGATAGGTTAATAAAATTTATAATAGAATAATAAAATAATAGAGGGGCGAAGTTTTAAATGAGAATGATTAATCTTAAATTTGCATTGCTAGTGTTACTATTTATCAGCATACCAATAATGGTAACGGGAGATACAATAAATAGGTATGAAACCATTTTATATAATTTAGAACAAAGAACAATGATGAACAACGAACTTTTGAATGAAATGCAAAGAACTATTGATGAAATTCAAATCTCATTGGTTGGGCCACCAAAGGATAATTATGAGCAAACGTTGGAAAAATTAGAGAAGCAAATATATTTAAATTTAAAAGAGCTAGAAGAAATTCACAATGAATTAAATGGGATGTATAAAAATTTAGAAAATTTTGTTGTGAGCGTAAAGATAGATATGAATACTTCATTAGGAACCTCCATAACGTATGGAGGCGAAGTTAAGGACCTGGAATTATTGACACCACCGTACATAGAGAACAATCAAATTATGCTAGGGGTTCGAGATGTGGCCTATTTATTTGATGTAGAAGAGGAGGATATTTCGTTTAGCATGAAAAATGATCATGTGCACCAAATATTTATAAGATATGATGAGTGTGATTATGAGTTCACAATAGGAAGTTATTTAGTAAGAAAAGATGAAACAACATTTTTAATGAATGCATTTCCAGTTATTTCGTATGGTTATACGTATTTACCTTTGGAGGATGTAGCAATAATATTTGATAGCACAGCAATAGTACAAAAGAATACGATAACTATAGTAAAATAAGATATTGGCAATAATACGATAACTGTAGAGAAATAAGATATTGACAAGAAGGCTCGGACTATGCTAGTATTTAGCGAGATTAGTTAGATTGCCTTTGAGGCTTTTCGTAACAACAAATCTATAAGGGCAATGAGAAAGCAACTAAACTTTTTCATTTTTTTTTTTTGGTTTTTTTACCGAAAATTTGAGTTGAAAATTTAACTTTAATTCGAAAGGAAGTTTTTTGGATGATAGACAGATTGATAGAACAGATAAAGGTCAAGCAAAATCCTACGGTGGTGGGGTTAGATCCTACGTTAGAAATGATACCTGATTTTTTAAAGGAAAAATGTTTTAAAAAATGGGGTAAAACGCCAAAGGCGGTAGGAAAGATGTTTTATAAGTTTAACAAGGAAATAATAGATTATAGTTATGATTTGATACCGGCGGTAAAGCCACAAATAGCGATGTATGAGAGATACGGTATAGAGGGATTAAAAAGTTATATAAAGACGATAAAGTACGCAAAGAAAAAAAATCTTTTAGTTATAGGAGACATAAAAAGGGGTGACATATTTAGCACGGCGGAAGCGTATTCGGCGCATATAAATGGAACAAATATAGAGGGAGAAATATTTGATTTATGGAAAGAAGACGCAGTGACATTAAATCCGTACATGGGATACGATGCTATCGAGCCATTTATGGATGCCTGCAAGAATAAAGATAAGGGATTATTTATATTAGTTAAGACTAGCAATAAGAGCGGAGAAGAGTTACAAGATTTAATAGTGAATGGAAAGCCAATATATGATTACACAGCAGATTTGGTAAAAAATTGGGGACGAAGTTTAATAGGAAAGTATGGGTATAGTAATATAGGAGCAGTTGTTGGGGCGACATATAAAGAGCAAGGAGAAGAGTTAAGAGAAAGAATGCCTCAAACATTTTTCTTAGTACCTGGATATGGTGCACAAGGGGCAACGGCTAACGATATAAGTGGTTATTTTGATGAGCGAGGACTTGGGGCGATAGTTAATTCATCCAGGGGAATAATCGCAGCGTATAAAAAACAAGGGGACAGAGACAAAGATTTTGCTAAAGCTTCTCGAGAAGCAGTCATCATGATGCGAGACGATTTAAAAAATGTGATAAAACTATGATTAATGCACAATTAATTCAAGATCAAGGTCAAGTGCGAAGGGAATAATTGTAGCGTATAAAAAATAGGGGGCCAGTGACAAAGATTTTGTTAAGGAATCGAGAGAGGCGGTTATCATGATGCAAGAAGACTTAAGAAAGGCGATAAAAATATGATGAATGCACAATTAATATTAGAAAACGGAATAACATTTGATTGCAAGGCATTTGGATATATAAAAGAAACCATCGGCGAGGTAGTTTTTAATACAGGGATGACGGGATATCAAGAGATATTGACTGACCCATCGTATTATGGCCAGATTGTGGTAATGACATATCCATTGATTGGAAATTATGGGATAAACTTAGATGATATGGAGAGCAAGAAAGCGATGGTAAGAGGATTTGTTGTTCGAGAAAAAAGTGATTATCCGAATAATTTTCGATGCGAATTAACATTAGATGGCTATTTGAAAGATCAGAAAATAATTGGTATTGAAGGGTTAGATACGAGGGCCTTAACGAAGGTATTAAGAGATTATGGTACGATGAAAGGAATTATATCAGTAAGAGAGCTAACACCAAGTCAAATTAAGTTAAAAATGAATACGTTTAGTAATAGCAATGCTGTGTCGTTGGTTAGCACGCCCGAAAAATATGAAATGGGCAAATCCGAAGAGGTGCATATAGCAGTAATGGATTTTGGGATTAAGCAAAATATTTTGCGAGAATTTAAGAAGCGAGACTGTAAACTAACGATATTTCCGGCCTTTTCTTCGGCGACCGAGATATTGGCTTGCGAACCAGATGGTATATTTTTATCAAATGGCCCGGCGGATCCGAAAGACATACCAGAAGTTGTAGAAACGATTAAGGAATTAATAGGCCGCAAACCGATAACAGCAATTTGTTTGGGGCATCAATTATTAAGTTTGGCATTAGACGGTGATACAGATAAATTGAAATTTGGACATCATGGTTCTAATCATCCGGTTAGAGATTTGATTAGTAATAGGGTATATATAACGTCGCAGAATCATAATTATCATGTAGCCAAGTTACCGACGGGAGCAGTAATAACGCATACGAATTTAAATGATAAGACGGTAGAGGGAATGTATATAGAGAGTTTAAATATTTATAGCACGCAGTTTCATCCAGAAGCAGCACCAGGACCAACGGATACAAAGCACATATTTGATGAATTTATAGACGTGATAAAAGGAGGAAAATTAAAGTGCCGAGAGATTTAAGCATAAAAAGAGTTTTTGTAATTGTATCTGGGCCGATGAATACAAAGTAGATATTCGATGAATTTATAGAGTTACAGAGCCGAGAGATTTAAGCATTTGTAATTGGGCCGATGAATACAAAGTAGATATTCGATGAATTTATAGAGTTACAGAGCCGAGAGATTTAAGCATTTGTAATTGGATCGGGGCCGATGAATACAAAGTAGATATTCGAT
>LNZM01000090.1:0-41167 GCA_002007295.1 Candidatus Epulonipiscioides saccharophilum
GTGAGGGGGAGTGGTGCCCTCCCACTAGTCTGCACAAAATTGCGGGGAAGCGGTGCCCTCTCCGTCTTTACAACATTGCAGGGAGGTGTCAGCGTTAGCTGACAGAGGGAGAAAGCGTACATACAAGTTTTTGTTGCTTTCAAGTAAATTGCAAATTTTGCAAGTTCATATTTCTGTCATTCAGAATTTAATATTTGGAATTGTTAATGCGACAACCACTGTCAGCTTTAGCTGACTGAGAGGTTAGGGGTTGTCAACTAAAGGGAAATGAAAGGCTCTCAGCTATCAATGAAGTTGACGGATAGGTCGGATGGAGTATTTTCTATCTTTTTTTGCAGTAGGTTCATTTTTTTCTATCTCATCTGGCATGGATTTATTGACGTGCTTTATGACTATAATAGACGTAATAATAGCCGCTGAAACAGCTACAATATCAGCTATAGGCTGAGCATAGATAATACCTATTACGCCGAAATACTTTGGCAAGATTAATATAAGAGGGATTAGCACAACTATTTTTCTAAGCAATGCTATAAATATAGAACATTTTGCAAATCCGAAAGCCATAAACGTACCTTGGGCTGCCATTATGAGTCCTATCAATATAGATCCAGCAAAAAATATTATTGTTAATTGCGATCCTAAAGTAACTAATTCTTCACTGGACGTAAATATGCGGACAAATTCGTTTGAAAATCCAATTATTAGCGTTGTGCTGATTACCGAAGTAATGGCTGTGTAACCAAAAAGTAGTTTCAAGATTTTCATCACTCGTGTTTTATTTCCGGCTCCATAATTATATGCTAAAATTGGTACGATACCTTGTCTGAAGGCTTCTATAGGTATGAACTGTATCGTAGTTAGGCTTAACAATATTGTTAGGGCAGCAATATAAAGATCGTTTCCATAATATTTGAAGCTAGCATTGAATACTATATTGACCAAACTATTTGTGCTCTGCATAAAGAAAGAGGATAGGCCAAGCATAAAAATAATTTTGATAAAATCTTTTCTGATTGCCAATTGAAATATATTTAGTTTTATGACACTCCTTTTAGATGACAAGTAACAAATTATCCATATTGCGCTTAATCCTTGAGATACAATAGTAGCTAAGGCGGCACCTTTTACGCCCATATTCAATTTAAAAATAAATATTGGATCTAAAATGATGTTACTTATTGCGCCGATAAATATAGATAACATGGCGACTGTAGCGTTTCCTTGACCGCTTATAAAAGGATTTAGACCGATACTGAGTAATACAAAAACTGTGCCGACTAAATAAATTGATAAATAATCATTTGCATATGAGAAGGTTACATCGCTAGCTCCGAATAAATATAATAATGGTGTTTTTGCTATATATAAGATAAACATGGATAAAATAGAAAGAAGTATCATTAAAGTGCTGGAAGTTTGCATTATATCTTTAGCGCTCTGATAATCATTTTTCCCCAAATATCTAGATAGCAAGGGAGCGCCACCCGATGCTGCAAAAGCACTTAAGGCCACGATAATTTGCAAGATAGGAAAAGTTATTCCAATACCTGTCAATGCTAACTCACCTTCGCCGGCTATTTTTCCTATGTATACTCTATCTACAATATTATATAAAGCATTGATTAATTGAGCCATTAAGGTTGGCAAAACCATGCTAAATATCAATTTATTTAGCGATTCTGTAGCAAAACGTTTGTCACTATGATCCATAGTCTCAGATCCTTTCTTAATATCTTAATAATATATACAAGTTACATATATTTTAATACATATTTATATTTTAATCCTGCAAAAAAATTAGAATTATATAAGAAAAATTTGTACTCCTGTAATTAACATGAAAATTTTCGTAAGGGAGCTGTTGCATTAACAATCTAAAAATTACCCCTGTCGCTGACTCCATTAGTTAGCTAAGTTCAAGTACAAAGGGCAAGTACGCAAATTCTTTTATTTTAAAAATAGAAGGATTATAATCTGGTGCCGTCATCTAACGACAGCTCCCATAGAAAATAAAATTGCGAGGAAGCGGTGCCTCCCTCCGGGAGTGAGGTGTCAGCATTAGCTGATGGAGGGAGAAAGCGTGCATACAAGATTTTGTTGTTTTTAAGTAAATTGTAAATTTTGAAAGTTTGCATCGTTTTTCTGTTATCGAAAATTTAATACAAAGTGCTGTCCTCCATCCATTGACTAAAGTTAAATTTCAAGTGAACTCAACCTTTCCGTCACTTCGTGACACCTTGCCTAGAAGGCATAGCCGGGAACTTAAGAAGTTACAAAATTGCGGGGGAGGTGTCAGCGTTAGCTGACGGAGGGAGAAAGCGTGCCTTCTAGTTGTAGTTGCTTATGTGATCTGTATACAAAATTTATAAGTGATATAGTTAATTTTCTTAAGTTCCCATGTATGCTCCTAGAAGGAGAGGCTGGTCGGAGAGTCTAAAACAGTCCCCCTACAATTCCCATGGAAATTTCCGTTAATCTTATGCTATACCCCCATTTATGGCCAATCATCAGCTTAAGTTATTGGTAAAATAACCGATATGTCTTATGAGTACTTATACAGGCTATTTTAAAGAATGATAACTATAAAAATAATATAAAAATAATATAAAAATGACTAGAAATGTTCACAAGGGGGACTAGAATATGAAACTTAAAAAGGGTTTAGCGGCCGTTTTAATATCTACTACATTAACTAGTAATTTACCAATATATGCTCCTGTTTTAGCTAATACTTCTTTCGAGGATACTGACAATTTTAGCGATGAAATTTTCTTCGATGAACAGCTTTTTCTTCAGGAAAATTCTTTAGATTTATCCTTTTCGTCTCATGCCGATGAGTTGATTCTCTCGGATCAATTATTAGCCTTTGATGAGTTTTCTTCTCCTGACTTTAATTCGGATTCCTTTATCGATGACTCTTCTATTATCGAGGACTTCGAAATTATGGATCAGTTCTCTTTACCCGAAGAATTCGTACCAGAATCGATAGGATATGAAATTCCTACCTTAGTCGATAATTCCTATGTCGATCATATAGAAGAAATTGATTATCTTCAGGACATTTTAGATGAATTTGACAGAGTGGAGGCGGAACGTAAACTCGTCCTTGTTTATGAAAACTCTACTGCTGAAATCCAAATCGGCCTTAAATGTATTTCTAAAGATCAAATGGACGCTTATATATCTGAGTTGACAGAATTCAGAACAAACCTTCTTGGTTCTTATACAGACTTTATGGATGAAACTGCCTATAATTCACAAAAAGATATGTTAGAATCCATAGAACATAATTTCAAGCAACATTTAGATAAAGGAACTTATTTTAGTTTAAACTCTTTACAAACTTTACTGGACAACGCTCAAGATGTCATGTTCGGAATAATATCTGGCCCTCAAGCATCAGACGTAGCAAAAGGGGCCAAATTTGTGTCCCATACTATTTATGACGAACTAACTGTTCATATCACTGAAGCGGAAAGTTATTTAGCAATGTCCGTTGAGAATATAACTGAAATGATAATCGCAAATATAAAAACCCTAGAAACTAATCTTGCTCAGGCCACTCAATCCTTTATCGATGCAATAGAAATTGGTACTAGTATAGAAGGCGCCAAAGATTTGTTAGCAGATTTGATTTCCAACGCCGAAGATCTCAATGATAAGTTAGCTTGTATTGAGGATGGTGATCTATTATATGAAAACCAGCAATATATTCTAAAAGAAGATAAGCAGACATTTACGGATGCTATCGACGATGCACAAGAAATTTTAGATGCCATTTACGAAAACGGTTCAACACGAGATGTAGAGGGTGCGATATTAGCCATAAGACAAGCGACAGCGTTGATTGAAACTAAGGTTAGAATATACAAAGAGTTAGACACAATCGAGCTTGAGCAACTAATCGATTCAGCACTAAAATTATCGGCTGAAATTGAAACTCGGGATATAGCCCAAATATCTGTGCTAGAATTAATGTCGGACGAGGAAATTCCCGATAACGCTTTTGTGACTAAAGAAGAAATGAAAGCATTGCTAAATGCTATCGAAATAGCCCAAGCTATTGTTGCCGATCCTAAAAATTTAACTACCATAGACTTAGCGGTTCAGGACTTAAAGGTCGCCATTGCTATATTTAAAAATAATATAAAAATTGGATCCGAAGGAGAAATAGAAGATGTTCTCCAAAGTTTTGACATGTTCATAAACGATATAGAAGATCAATATGACGACATTATGGAGAAATGCAAAATTATTAATAAAGACCCAGAGGATGTTGACAAAGGTCAAGAATACATCTCCAAACTTGCTGACAATACTATGCGAGACGCAATAGATAAGGCTAAAGAAATATCCGAGATGATCTTTAGTGATTTAGAAAATTGTCAGGCTACTATATTTCAGGAACGCAAAAATTTAGAACAAGCCTTAATAGTATTCAAATCATCTATACAAGTTGGTACTAAAAAGTTGGATGTGCGAATGCTAGAACGTTTAATAGAGGATGCGCTAGAAGAAAAAAGTGATGTCGTGATTAGAAATGAATCCGAGGACGAAGTTGAAGCTTATATCTATTTTGTGGATGAAGAGACTATGAATGAATTTAAGGCCGTTATCGAAGCCGCTCAAGAATTAGTAAAAAATCCACTAGATATCGATGATATCAACGCCATGGAAAATGCTTTAGATTTAGCCATGGATAATTTCAAAGATGCTAAGTCAAGAGGTCGGGGCGAAAACAAGCAATATGTATTTGAAGATTTACAGACTGCTTTAAGCCAGACGTTAAGTGTGAAAAATGGTGTATTAATTCTAGAAGAAGATCAATTAACAGAGGATATAGCATTAGGAACTAAGTTTATATTAGCAGAAGATTTTGAGCTATTCGATAATAATATTTCTCCAATCGAAAGAGAAGTAGAGAAGTTAGTCGAAGATCAATTAAGAGGATATACACCTAGAATAAATAGCAACAAGATCCGAGAATATATGGTTATTCTTGAAGTTGCTGTAACCGACTTTACGGATTCCCTACAAATAGGCACCGGCCTAGTTGTCGAAGTCAATGAATTAGCCGAAGTCGTAAACAATGCTTTCGTAGCCAAAATGGATGTGTTCGAGGCGGAAAAATCTTCTTATGTTATGGACGGTAAAAGTTTTGTTACTCCTGAAATAATGGCTAAATTCAACGAAGCTATCAATTCTGCCACTATTGCTATGGACAGTCCTCGTGATTTATTAACCGTGATCGACGCTAAACAGGCTTTAGAGGATGAAATCAGAGTTTTCAAATATGCAATTGAGCAAGGAACAAAAGTTTCTATCATAGACTTATCAGAATTAAGAAATGCTATAAACGGTTTAACTAGACAAACTAGAAACCTTATTGGTACCGACTTATCTGCTGCTGAAGTACCGGATAGCTTAACCTTTGTAAGTCCCAAAGAATACGATATCATCCAAACTTATTTAGGCCGAGCTAACACTGTCCTTGTAGACGCTGAAATGTTAAACGAGGATAGCGAGCTTTCTGAAATAAAGGACATGGAGAAACGTGTAAGTATTGCTCTAGATCACATATACGATGTCCCTTTCGATATCGAAATTCATGACGGTAGACTCGAAATCTCAGAACTAGAAGAATTTTTCGATAACTGTCTCTTACTCCTAGAAAATGATATCGCTATTTATCCGGATGATGTGCGTTCCGAGGATGTGGATCAATACGTAGAATATAGTACAATAACAGACTATAAAGCCCTTATGTTGGAAATGGCCAAAGCTCGATCTGTAATAGAAAATCCTTATGTTTTTGTTGACGACCAAGATTCAGATAAAATAGAATCGGTTATCGATACAACCTTAGAAAGTTTGCAAGAAGCTTACGATAGTTTTTACGAAAGTACAAAATATGGAGACAAAGATCCGAACGAAAATTATAATGATCGTAAGCGAAATTATAATGAAGAAGACGATGAAAATTCTCAACTAAAAGATGAATTAAAAGACGAGATAAAAAAATTAGAAGATCTACTAGAATCTGCTAATCATATAAAGTTTGGCATATATGTAATAGCAACCGATAATCAATCGGTAGAAGAAGGGATGGCCAAAGGCGTAAAATATGTAAGCATAGACGCTGTAAATGATCTAAACGATGAAATAAATGACGTTACCAACGACTTCGATAATACTTTATCCGATTTTAATAATATCGAAGACGACGATATTTCTACCACAGAAATCGAAGACGTTATTTCTTCTTTAGAAGATTATCAGGATACACTACAAGATGCCATCTCAGATTTTAAGTATGAAATCCAAGAAGGTGAAAAAGTATACGAACACCTTTCCAATATATCCGCATTAGTTGAAGAAATAGAGTCGGCTTACGCTGCAATGTACGGGGTTAAATCCATAAATTCTATTGCAGATTTAGTTTCTCTTGGTACAAAATTCGTATCTCCAGCGGAGTTAGAAGAATATATAATGAATATAGCTCAAGCCGAATCAGTTATCAGGCTAGCGAGCAATGCTACCGAGCAACTAGTGGCCGAAACAATATATAGCCTAAACGATTCTATTCGCAAATTTAAGGATGCGATACAAGAAGGTAATTATCTTGATTCGACCGAACTATTAGAAAAAATAACAGAAATTAACAGATTACTTGGTAATGTTATTACTTTAGGAGACAGAATTCAAGAGAGCGAAGTAGACAAAGGGACTGTTTTTATATCTAGAAGTAACCGAAATAATATAATTGACTTAATTATTCAGGCTCAAACAGCTATAGATAATTCGGATCCGATAGCCATGGATGAAGCGTTAGAATCTTTGGATGATATAATAAGGTTCGAATTTGCTGATTATATCAAAGTAGGTACTTTTGCTAACAATACCAAACTGGAAAATCAAATAGAAAAAGCATGGCACTTAATCAGAAATACAATAATAATGGATGATGAGATGGAGCCAGGTAACGTAGCCAATGATTTAGTTTACGCCAATTATTCTATGTTAGAAACCTTGGCCGATGAGATTATAAACGGCACTTCTATATTACTAGATCCGGATGCTGAAATAGAAGAGATAGCAGAACAAAGTAGAGTAATAGAACTAGCTATGGAAGAATTCCAAAAAAATATTATACTCGGTGCCTTATTTACCCGGACTGGTTTGGACACCTCTGCGCTGATTGAATCTATAGGCGAGGCTAAATCAGTATTGGAAGTAACAATGCCTGGTACTGACCCTTCTTTGGTAGAAACTGGGTTATATATTGTTGATGAAGAGTTCATAGATAACTTAATAGATAAGGTCAGAAATGCTGAATTTTTACTTCGAAATCCTGGTAGTAAGTATTCCATCGAATCCATTATCGAGGATCTAGACGAGCAAATTGATGAGTTAGTTAACAACCGAGAAGAAGCTAATGGTCCAGTCAATTTATCTATGATAGAATCTTTAATAAATAAGGCCGAAAATATAATAGCAGATGTGAATGAATCCGAAGATACGATTGACGAAGAAAAATTAATTCAACTTTTCAATAAAAATATATTTGAAGTACCTATCGGTATAAAGTTTGTTAACACTTTTGAGTACAATGAATTAACCGAAGCACTAGACGATGCTCAAAATAAATTAAGCGGAAATAAGCAAGAAGTCGAAAATGCTACTCTCAATTTATCGGATGCAATATCACTATTCCAAGCTAACATAAAATCCGGTAAAGGTTCGCCAGAATCAGGGGCGGATAACGTAGGTAAATTACTAAAAGCTATTCAAGAAGCGAATGATCAGAAAAAAAATGTGACCATTTTAGATTTACCACCGGAGCAAGTTGCCCAGGGTGTTAAGTTTGTAACCTCGTCTATGATGGAATCCCTTAACCAAATCCTATTAGAAGCTAACTTACTCTTAACCAAATTACTAAAAGAAGAAGGTTTACTGCAAAGTGAGCATTCCCAAATAGAAAATATAATAGATGAATTAGAACGTGTCCTAACTGAAGAGTTTAATATAGAAAAAGGTCAGTTAGAAACTGGTGATCTGATAGAATTAATAGCAGAAGCCAAATCTATTAGAGAAATGGACGGTGATCACAAAATATATATTTTGCTAGAAGATTCTGACTTTCTTGACTCGGATCCATCTAACGACACAAGAGATCCAATAACAGTAGATAAAGGTATCCATTATGTATCTCCTAGTGTTGCGACCGAATTAGACTTGGCCATAGCCGATGCTGAGTCAGCTATGGCCTCCAGTAGATCCAGTGCGTCAAAAAGAAGTGTGGATTTAGAATATAATTTACAAACCGCTATCGAAACTTTTCAAAAATCGATTAAAATCGGTTCTGCAACCATAGGTCAGGCCACCGATACTAATAACTTCTTCTATATGTACATGTCTACTTCATCCGATGATCAATCTTTAGCTCAGACTATTCAGGAGACCGAATCTTTGGTTAATAAATCAACTTCAGAAGAAATCGGTATTTTGGGCACCGATAAATCCGCTTCCGAACTAGATTCTAGAGTTCAATTTGTGGACAAAGAATTAAGACAATCCCTCGATAACGCTTTAGATGAAGGTAAATCCAAATTAGCTCTACAAGAAAAAGGCGACGACCCCGATGATCTTTTCGACGTTGCTCGAGCTATCAACTCTATTAGAGTGCGTGAACAACAACTCTTGGCTGCTGCCCAATCCGGTTTAGTTAATACAGAAGCGCTTCGGTCATTATTAGCCAATGTTATGTCTGATAACCTAACTATCGGTCAATCTACTCAATACGGTGTTGGTGACATCGATGATCCGGCCACTAACCAAACCGATTCTGATAAAAAAATTAAGGTTATAGATCGACCTGATGATGAGCCAGAATATTCTTTCGAATATGTCGACGCTAACGTAAAATTTATTTCTTCTCAAGAATTTCAACAAATAGAAGATAGAATAGAAGATACAATCAATAAATTATTGGCCTTAACCGATAACCAAGTAGATGAAGACATTGCCATAAAACCACTCCCAACTTCCCTACTCCCTCCGTCACTTCGTGACACCTCCCTCGGAGAAGGAGGTAGAAGCCGTAGTATAGAACACAATGAAGTCTCCCAATTAAAACTTCAATTAGAAGATGCCTACAATTTATTATCAGAAGATAATTTAAAAGTCGGTTCAGCAAATCTTTATGGAGAGTATGAAGATATACCTAGCGATAAAGAAGGAGCATCGTTAACTCAACGTATTTACTCTCTTCGTCGTCCAACTATGATATCTCCGGATAAAGAAGCTATGATGATCGATACTATCCAAATATTAAACGAAGATCCTTCTAATGTTCAGTCCGCTATTCAATATGTAAGAACGACCGAGGATAAAACCGAATTAGTCAATGCTCTAGAATTTGCCGAAAGTTTGACTGTCGATAATTATACTGATCCATTCGATGTGTCTACCGCATTGTTAAGGTTAAAACGTGCTCAACGAAAAGTTTTGCAGGGCGAAATCGATACTCCTAGCAATTATGAAGATTTAATTAAACTAATAGATTATGCTAATTCTCTACGAGCTATAGTGGGTGCGGGACTGTCCCCCTCCGGGAGGGGGATGTCAGCGAAGCTGACAGGGGGAGAATACGTTTATACTACAAATGCTTTAGCTCTAAACGATTTTGATACCCAACTAGATATCGCTCAAAAATCTCTACTAAAATCTAATGGATCTGACGAAATTGCTTCGGCTATAAATAATTTACAAGCTGCTATTCAGCAATTTATACCTCAGCTAAAATGGGATACGGATCACTCTTTAACTATCGATGACTTGAGTGAATTATCTTTTTCTCACGCTAATACTAATGACTTAATTCAGGATTTCCAAATAGAAAAATCTATCAATCCAGATACTAGTAAAGAGATCTATGTTATTAAAATGCCCGTCGGAACCAATGCTTTTGCTATAGACTTAAACTTTAATTTAGGATTATCCGAGGATCAATATGCCGAAGTAATTACAGATTTGGACGATGAAAATATTTTTGAAGATGATTCTAATAAATATAGCATAGCAATATCCGAGTTCCAATATACTAACCCAACGATTGAAATTGAAAACTCTATGCTAAAAATTCATGACCTACGAACTTTGGCCGAAAATCAATTAACAATAAAATTAATGCACCAATTTATTAGTCCGGATATGTCCATAGAATATCCATCTATAGAACGAGAGATCGTGTATAAATTCGAGGTGGCTAACACAGCAGAGACCAGCGATCTACTTAGTAGATTATCTTATGCTAACAAACTAATAACGGATTTAGAAGTTATCACCGATAAATCTATATTCGAATCCGAACAATTAGGATCCGAAGAGAATCCAATTCACAAAGGTATTCGCTTTATTACACAAAGCAATGAAAAGATTTTGCGAGAAGCTCTAATCCAAGCCAATAACATGAAAGACGATCTACTACCTGATAAACGGATATTAGCAGAAACAATCACCAACCTAACCCATGCTTTAGAAAGCATCGATTTGGGAGAGACAAGTAAACCAGAAATATACGAGCTGGAAAATGTAGAGAAGCTAAACAAACTAATAACAGATACACAATCATTACTCACCAAAGGTTCTTGGCCTTTTGGCCCGGTTAATCCAACACAAGAACCATGGTTAGAACAATCCCTGGACGATAATTTAGACGATATTTCAGCCCAAGATTTATACAATGAATTGATCGTAGCTAATACTTATTATCATACACTTCAAGATGCTTACAATATCGAAGAAAGAATATCCGAATTAACTAAACGATCCGAGCAATTTGCTGATGCTTTAATGTGGAAAAATGGCCAAACTTTAGATCTCGAATCGCTAGAAATATTAACTATAGCTGGCCAACCTATGCAAGGTGTAAATAATTCTGAATCGAAAATTGCTTGGGCGGATACCGGTTGGTCTCCAATAATGGACGAAAATAACGAACCTACATGGCCGAATGAGTATGAACAGTTTGCTAAAATTTATCTTCCAGCTGGGTGTAATGAATTTTTATTAAAGGTAGCCGGAAAAGAAAGTGTGATTGTAGAACCGATCCCTAAAGAGGACGAAGGTATATTCATAGAATCGGACGGATCCATAAAAATTGAAAATGTAAGTAACTTGAAAACAACCGAGGGTACAGTGGATATAAGATTATCTAAAGCCATCGATGATTTAAAAGTATCTAAAGTTGTGAAATTTAAAATAGATATTGCTGACGATATTAGCTTGTCCGATATTATTGCTACTGCTAAAGAAATGATGAGAGGCTTAAAAGTTGTTCCGAATAGTGTAATGTCAGAATACGAAGATTTAGATTTTGAAGAAAAAGTTCATAAAGGAACTAAATTTATCACGGTAGAAAATATGCAAACATTGCGTAGCGCTTTAAATGAAGCTGAAAAGAATCTTGAATTAGGAAATAATTTTGGGGCTGAAGCATTACAAATAGCGTTGGGTAAAATTCATGTAGGTAAAGCTCCCATCCCAACCCCGGATGAAATCAACGAGCTAACCACTAAACATTTGAACAAATTAGAATCCGTGTTAAAAAAAGCAGAAGCTATTCTTTATTATACTACTCTTGTGTCTAACGAAAATGATCACAACGATATTTATGGCGATCCTACTTTAGATAAGTATTGCTTAACAGACATGGAATACCAAGCTTTCCAATCAGCTATAGCAAAGATTACGGCGATTTTTATAACCACTTACAGAGATATGCAACACAATACTCCAGTAGACCTTAATAAGGAAGAACACCAGTTAGAAGTGGACATAAAAACTGCTATAGATCAATTAAGTTGGAGGGGTAATTTAACTGAAAATGATCCTGATTTTTATAAATTAGAACTAGGTGACGGTGAAGAATCTCCTCTAACTGACGCAATAACATTTTCGGATGCCAGCGGCGTTGAGATAAACGATATAGTCAAAAGTGAAACCGAAGAAAATACAATAGAATTGCAAGTGCCGTTAGGAATAACAAACTTTACAATGAACCTTGCGGTTAAACCACATTCTAGCATTCACGGTGCCGGCGAAATAGAAGTGACTGTGCCTGAAAGTGGCGAAACAGAATTAGAAGTAACGATGCAGCATTCATTAGCTAATGATTTAGTGTCCCAAGTTAATTCGCAAGAACAAACTACGGCCGCCGACGAAGTTCCGGAAATACCAACAATTTCTAAGACGATGAAATTTAGCATCGTACAAAATGAATCCACTGATTTATCATCTGATTTGCAGTCAAGAATAGACTATGCTAAAAACGCAGCTCAGGGCGTAATAATGGTTTCCGACGGTACCGAAAATATATATTCTGGAGAAAAATTTTTAACTGTTACCGAAGCCAACTCTTTGGTTAATGCTATACAAAAAGCCGAAAGCTTAATAGACTCAGGAATAAGCGAAACTGACGAGATACAGGACGCAATAAAAGCGATTACTTCTTCGGTAGAAAAAATAAAGGTTGGTTCTATGCCGACCATAGTGGTGAACGCCGAAGATATTTTGATCGAATTAAATAAAGCTAAAGCTTTAGCCGCAGCGAGTGTTTTCGCATTCAAAAAAACTGATGAACCAAATGATCGAGTAACTGATAAATTTGGTAATCAGGTAGAACATTATTGGACAAATGATGAGGAAAATAAATTAGCATTCGATAAAGCTATTGCTAAAGCTCAAACAGCAATCGTTACTAGCCCAACTGTAGAAATATCGAATAAGGCTGAAATCATAAACGATTTACACAAAGCTTATGGAATATTTGAATCAACTTTAAACTTTTATTCTGATCCTTCGTCTAATCCATCAAGCGTTAGATCGAATATTTTACCTTCGGATATTACGTTTGCCACTGAAATAATTTCAGATGTGATCTATTCAAAATCAATAGATGAGCACAATAACAATATTCATACGCTTAAAGTTCCGGCCGGAACTAAGAAGTTAGATTTAGCATTAAAGTTAGATGATGGAGTAAACGTTAAGATTACTGAAGGAAATGACTTTACAGGATTAGAAGAGCCAAGTCTAGATAATGGAGAAGCGAAAGTCTCTATAGATGTTGTTCAAAACAATCCAAATGAGGATAAAAACGTTCAGTTGGAGAATAGGAAATTTGCAATAGAATTAGAGTGTTCTAAATTTTCAAGTGATACCGCCCACACAATATTCGATGTAGACGACCTCGGTACGGCTGTGCCGAATATAGAAAAAACCGAAACATTTATTTTAGAAGAAATGCTAGAGCCGACCAGAAATGATTTGGCCAAACGAATCGAATTTGCTGAAACTTTAATCAACGGATTAATAGTTCTAGAAAATCCAGAAGCAGGAACTGTGAAAAAAAGCATTAATATAGCAAATAAAATAGAGTTAGACAGAGCCTTAAGAGTTGCTAAACGACTTACTAGTACTTCTTCTGAAGTAGAAAATCAACGTGCCATAGAAAGATTAACCAATGCTTTAGAAACAATCCATAAAAATGAGAACGGAATAGACCTTGATGAAGACAATGCTATTTTACAAGGACACATGGCCGAAGTCGAAAAAGTCCAAACTCTAATTAGTTCGACTGTAATATCACCGGATGGAAATTATGATTTAGACGGATTATCGATAGAAAATTATTGGGTAAATTCTCAAGCAGTTGGAGAAACATTGGCCGAGAGTGCAAACGTTGATCACGACTTAGCATTAACTGCAATTTATCAAGCTATTGCAGAGGCAAATACTTCAATATATGGAGGTTCAGGTTTAAGTTCGTATGATTTAGAGACAGCCGTAGATAAATTTGTAGCGTATTTGAGATTTAAAAATGCTAGCGGTTTTTCTGCTATCAATATTTCACCGGCCATAGAATTTACCAATTCTAATGATGAATTAATTACTTGGATAACCTGTAAAAATAATTATGATAATTCTGACTTGTTAGCATTGGATCAATTTACAATATTAGCTCCTACTGGAGAATATAAATTCAATATGAAAATTACGCCACAACCTGGTGTAAAGATTAAAAGCATAGTAGACGGATCAACAATACTGGACGATGCAATAATAGATAACTTTGTAGCAACGTCCGATCCGATTATTCTCGAAGTTGATAATAGGGCCGGATCATTTACGATAAATTTAGCTCATGATTTCGGCGCAACCCCGATAGATTATCCAGAAGTGATAAATCAAATTAAGTTTACTATCGATAACACAACAGAGGCTTCTATTCCAGTATCCGAGATTATTACTAAAGCCGAACAAGAGATGAACGAATTAGAAGTTATCGATGAAAATTTAGTAGAATCAACCTCTATTAATCTTTTTGCTGTTCCAGAACAATTGGCAAATAATGCGATCGCCAATAAAATACATGAAGGAGTAAAGTATATTTCTTTAGAGGATTGGATAGCGCTAGATAATGCTTTAAAAGCGGCTCAAGAGCTTAATAACGGGGGCAGTGCAACAGCAAATAGCTCTGAGATCCAAACTTTACTAACAGCGCTGGCTAATATCAAAAAGGGTAAAGCACCAAAACCGACATTGGATAAAACAACACAAGAGAAATTAACAGAGTTGCGCAACAAAATTATCGAAGCCGAATCTATAGCCTATTATACGGTTAGAGAATCTTTGGATGATGATAATTTCAAATATCGTTTAGATGATCAATCTGAATGGGAAAAATTTAAAGGAGAAATAGCAAAAGCAAATACGATAATATATACGACGACAGGCTCGACCAGTTCAATGGATGAGGGCTTAAAAAATGCGGTCAACAACTTGCAGGCCGAAATCAATGCGTTTATAGATAAATTAAAATGGAGTGCTGCCGACGGACTAACACCTGAATGTACTTTAGATTATATAGAAGTAAA
Organism: Candidatus Epulonipiscioides saccharophilum; assembly: GCA_002007295.1. Classification (GTDB taxonomy): domain Bacteria; phylum Bacillota; class Clostridia; order Lachnospirales; family Cellulosilyticaceae; genus Epulonipiscioides; species Epulonipiscioides saccharophilum. Next base: position 14,943 of record LNZM01000090.1, read on the forward strand.
AAATACGACGGCCGGCCAATTTTGGTCAGATTTATCTGGCCCGAATACTTCTACAGGAGAGCATAAAAGCTTAATTACAGATGATACGGGCTTAGCTATCCAGGATATTGAATATGAATTTACAGAGCCTACGCTAGAAAATGTTAATGATTTAAAGACATATAAATCTAAAGCAACGATAACAGTACCAAAGGGAACGACGAAATTTAATTTAACTCTAAAAGTGAAGGACGATTCTAACATTTTAATCTCGGCCAATAATATGACAGCCGAAGAGTGTTTGATTATTCCGGTAACTTTGCCGACAAGTGGAAAAACTAAGTTTAACGTAACTTTGAGCCATAACTTCGATAGACTGATGAGTAGTCGGGTGAGGCCGGAAATTTATAGGCCGACTATTGTTAAAGAAATAGAAATCGAGGTTAAAACAGCCGACACAGGAGACTTAGGAAAAAGAAAAGAATATATTGGTCATGCTATAAGTAATTTAGATGATTTATCAACCTCCGATACGCTTGTAGATGAAATACAATTTAAGATGTTACCGAATGAAATAAAAGCAGAAGAGATAAATAAAAACGTAAGATTTACAACAGTCGATGAGATGCTTTATATTTATAATGCTATCAAAGAAGCCACCAATCCAGACGTTCAATTAGAAGCGATAAATAAGTTAACAATCGGTGCGGAAATGATAAAAAAAGGCCAACAAGAAACGGTAACAAGAATTGCGCCATTGAGTAAAGCGGCCGTAGTAGATAGTTCTGAATTATTAGAATTGGTACTCGGTAAAATAGATTCTAACGGTACTTTGATGGACAATGATATTAAGTATAAAACTAGTGACGAAGCTATAGCGAAATTTATGACGGCGATAGGATTGGCGCAAGCAGAAATTTATTCTGGCCCCGAATCTAAGGTTATAGACGATAGGCAAACAGCGGAAGCTTTGTTAAAATCCATGATGGAGTTTAGTGAACAATTATCATTGAAAACTCCGGTCGAAAGCACAAATCTATTAGACATGGAAATAGTCGGAGTTAAACACGCAAAAACGGGACAAAAAATTGACGCTGCAAAAGTTACCGAAAACATCGTCGATCTCTCATTTAAAGAAATTACTAATGAGGATATTTCTAACGAGACAAAATTAATTGTCGATAATAATGAAGCTTATACTATTTCGGTGCCAGCCGGGACAACGTCGTTTGCATTTGAGTTAAAACTTAATAAGGATGTGAAGGCACAAGTTTCTGATGGATCTGATATATTAGCAACTGCAGACTATGAGATAAATCATAGCTCAACCGATAATGAAATGGCAACTATATTTATAGAGTACGATGATGAATCTGATCCTGCACAATGGAACATTATGGATGAGAGTGGTGGTAATTCTTCTCTAGTAGAAATGACGGCAAATAAATTTATGCTTCATTTAACTTATAGTTCGAATGGTAGTGATCCGGATATTAGTAAGCATATTAGATTTGAAATTGAGGAACAAGTGGCGGATTCGGAGTTAGCCTTAGAGAGTGTTATAGATTATGCTGAATCCCTAATATTAGATTCAAGCAAAAAAGTCGAAACTTTATTGATCGTTCCAGATGAGAGTTCGTTGAGTTCTGTTCCGGATACACAATATGCTATTTATCCAGCCGAAAAAATTAAGTTAGATCGAGCGTTGGCCGTAGCTTATGACCTTAGAGAAAAGCTTAAACAAGGTACCATCGTCGTTACTAAAGAGGCGATAAAATCCGCGGCCGAGAATTTGTCGGGAGCATTGGAAGCGATTCAACTTGGTGAAAATACTAGTGGCGGTGCTCAATATCCAAATCCGGATCCAAATCCAGAGAATCCAACTTTGTTTGATCAAATTTATCAGGTTAGAGAATTAATTAAATCGACTTCGGTAACTAATAATTTAGGAGGGCAAGATTTAGATAATATAGAAATAGGAAATTATAAATATTGGATAGAGTTTGAGGATAAAGAATCAGCTTTAGGTTCAACTCCAGATGATTTGGACGATAATCTTTTAGATTTATATACAGCAATAGCAAATGCTTATTCAGTTAGTGATACTGCGATTAATTCAGACCTTTCAAGTGCTTATGAATCATTTATAGATTATCTTCGATGGAATAATAGTTCGGCGGATAATCCGGGAATGATAAGTATCGATGAATTAGAAATAAGTTCGAATAAAGTTGATGGCGGATTGATAACAGGAGCGACATGGATAGGTGAGTGGACGGAAGCTCAAGAAAAGTTAACAAGCGCAAGTGGAGTCGAAGGTTCTGGTCAATCAACTCTGGCCGAAAATGCTGTGAAAGCTCTTGATAAAGTGATAATCAGTGTTCCGCAAGGTACTTTTGGTGAGCATGGATCAGAAGCGACAAATCTAGAAATAAAAATTACTCCGGCCGAATATGTGAAGATAGCAGAGCCAACGCCAAATAATCTACCAGAAATGAATGGTGAGTTCACACTTGAAAGTGGAATAACTATTAAAGTAGATGAAAATAATCCTAATTCCAGAATTATTATGATAGATACTGAAACTGCTTCTCCTGATTTTGAATTTGCATTGACTTTAACACATGATTTAGATAGACATTTTGCGTTTGAAACTAATAAGTATCCTGAAGTAGAAAATGAGATTACGTTTTCAATAGTAGAGGAGCAAGCAACTAGTAAAGTAGCATTAGAAGAGATGATCGAAAAAGTTAGCGTTAATTTTGACGATATTGAGATAATCAATAATGATACTGTGGTGACGATAGACCAAATTCCAGCTGGAATTAAATTTATGACGGCTGCTGAGAAATACGCTTTAGAAAAAGCATTGGAGGATGCGAAGAGCTATGTATTAGTAAATGAAACTTCTATGACAAGCAGTTATGCTAATCCGATTACTTTGGATATGAATACAGCGATGAAAAATCTTGTTATTGCGTATAATCAAGTGAAAATAGGTACAGGTGCGGAGCAAACGCAAATAGTAGAAAGCAATGCTTATAAGGCTTTAAAAGGTTTGATAGAGGAGGCTAAAAAGTTACAAAAGGCTACAGTTGACATTGGTATAGGCGAAGATACAAGTAATATTTATGGAAGTTATTTTGTGAAGGATGCTGAAAGTAAGCGTACATTTGAAGAAGCGATTGCTACTGCAAATTATAAACTTTTGACTGCAAACGATATTGCTGGAGTTGAGGAATTAATAACAGCAAAGAGCAGTCTTTTAGCTGCGCAAGTTGTATTCGTGGATAAATTAATATGGCGTAATATTGATTCAGGTGCGAATGAATATTCTTTAAATGTAAGAGAAGCGATTAATAATGATGAATTTGATGAGGGAGATCTGGGAGACGTAACAACATCCGCAGGTGGCAAGATAGAAGGTGCTGAATTAGAAATAGAAACAGATTCAAGTACAAAAGAAATAACAGGAGAAATTATAATTCCGTGGGGAACACCGCAATTTAAAGTAAAATTTGAAGTCAAACCAGCCGAAAATACAACGGATGAACCAGCTAAGAATAGCGGAATATTCTTTAGTTCGAGTTTGAATCCTGATAATTTATCAGAAGATAGCATAATTATTGAGGTGGATGATGTTTCAAAATTAACGAAATTAAACCCTTCACCTGAAGTGGGGCCAACAAACGAGGACGTAGAATACGCAGGCAGCTTCACAATTAAGATGTATCACAATTTAGATGGAGAGATTAGCATATCGGAAACATTATCCAAACCGACAATAATGAGAGAAATTACAGTGAACGTTGCACGAAGAGCAGAAGCAAATCCTTCTCCAAATAGTTTAACACCTGTAATTGAGAATGCAAATGTAGTATTGATCGAAGTGCTCAATGAAAGTATTAAAACTTTTCCGGATGGAACATTAAAAGAAAACGTTAAAAAAGGAGACAAATTCTTAACCACATCAGAGTGTGAAGCTATTGAGTCAGCCATTGCAAGTGCGAATGCTCTAAAAATAGAATTGGATACTGAGGAAATTGAAGATGAGGATATTTCAAAAATTCAGAATGCTATTGCAGCTTTAAATTTTGCTACAAGTCAGGTTAAGATCGGTACAAACGACAATTTGATAAACAATCCTTTACCAGAAGTAGCCAAAGAAGATGAAAACGGAGAAATATTACCACCATCACCGGACTTAAGTTTTGGAGAAAATATCGTGACATGTAAAGAAACGATAAAAGCATTCGATCCAAAAGTTAATGAAGGAAGTGAAGAAGTTGTTTATGAATTAAAATTAGATGAGGATGGCGATATCGCCGAGAGTAACGAGGATGCTGTAATAATAAAAATAAGTCAAGAAGTTATGCATGAATATGAAGAGGCGATAGCCAAAGCGTACGCATCGTATTCGAATACGACTAAACCAGGCCAAGTAGCAAATGAGGAAGAATTAAAAGAGGCGCTATTAAGTGCGGATAGGAAATTTCAGCAAGAATGTTTAAATGCTATGTTGGGGGCGGCACAAACTCAAAGTGTAGTAGCTAATTTTGTAGCCGAGAATCAATGGGATGAATCCGAGGTTCAGTTTATAGAGGAAAATCAATGGAATGAATCAGTCAACTTACAAGGGGCTAGAGTAATAAATAGTATATTACGAAATTATGCTTATAACGAAATAAAGGCGGATACAGACTTTACCCATACTAATACGACCCATTTAATAGAAGATATCCAGTATGAAGGTGGATTTAATTCAAGATTTCAATACGAAAATACAATAACAGTTCCTTATGGTACTACTAAATTCGATTTGGCCTTAACTTTGACTAATTCAAAGGTAAAGGCAACTATAGAACCTGAGAGCATAAAAAATAAAGTTTCGATAAAGCAGAATCCGAATATAAATCCAGCTGATCCGAAAGAACAAATAATAACTGTAGATTTGGGAGCCGGAGAATTAGACTTTGATTTGAAATTGAAGTTAGGACGATTTATAAATTTAGATTTTCCGTTTGAAGTGAAAATAGCGAATGCGCCAAATATTAATGCGCTGAAAGAAAGAATAAAAGTGGCCGAAGCTTGGATGCGTGAGACTGTTGTTCTTAATAACGATAAACTTGGAGGGAATGTAAAATCCGGAATCAATTATATAACAGTAGAAAATAAAAGGGATTTTGATAAAGCACTAAAAGTAGCGAAAAATGTGCCGGATTCTGCTAGCGCCATGGAAATTAGTACAGCACTAGATAACTTGAATGGTGAGTTAGAACATATTTCATTGGGTACTGGTACTTTTTCAGATGTAAGTGCAGATACATTAAAAAATAATATTGTAGAAGCTCAAAAAATTATTGATAAAGTATTTATCTCATCCAATGATGGAATTGCAGATGAAAACAGTCTGAATGTTGGAGAAAATTATTGGGTAGATGAAAATGCTGTAGAAACATTTTATGGAGTCATAGCGGACATTAATGAAGCAATATATTGCACTACAAGTGCACTCGATGAGACAGTGCAACTAAATAATTTAGCAACAGCTCAATTTGACTTTGTAGAGGCAATTAAATGGGGGGCCGAAAAGAATAGTTTAGCATTCGAAAATTTGGCCGATATCGAGTTTACAGATTTATCTGGAAATAAAATAAGCGATATTGATGAAGCAAGTCAATCTATTAGCGTGCCAGATATTACCGATGGTATGAAATTTAATATGCTGGTTAATCCATCGTCTAATGAGGTAGAAGTAGAGGCTTTGTATAAAAAATCAGGTAATCCAGGTACATTGGGAGAGTTCACAGTAGAACCAACAAGCGATAATAATTATTTAGTAACAGTAGATACAAGTTTTTGGGATTCTTCTGCAACAAATAGTATGGAAATAATTTTAAAACACACAGATGGAGATAGAACTTTAAGCCAAATTTATCCGTTTGACATTGAGTTGACAGCTATAGATAACACTGCTTTGGACAAAAGATTAAAACAAGCTTATGAGTTTTTAGCATCCTTGGATTTAGCGACCGATGAATTGCCAAGTAAAGTTCATGCTGGAATTAAATTTATTGGTGAGAGTGAATATACAACTTTGATAAATGCTATAGAACAAGCGAATGAGAATACGGGAAGTGACTATGCTACGTTGGTTAAGAATTTAACAGAGAAAATGGAAATAACACCGAAAATCGGTATCGCAAGTAAGCCGAGCTTGGATTATACCGAGTTAGAAAGATATATAGCTATAGCGAAAGCTAATACCGTAATGGAAAATTTACTCGTTAAAAATAATCATTCGGAAAGTTTAGGTACGGATGAATATTTAGTGAGTGTGGCAAATAAAAAGACTTTAGATGAAGCGATAATGGATGCTAAAATAGCCTTGTATACGTCGACGAATGCTAGTACGCAGCAGGAAATAGATACGGCGACAATTAAATTGGATATAGCAAATTCTAAATTTCTTGGAGAGTTAGAATGGGGTGATCCTACTAAATATAGTTTACAGATAGATGATTTAAAAGAAACAGTAGATTCAACACTAGGCAGTTTTAAAAATTCAGCAGGCCAAGATTTGGCTAAGATTCAGTTAACCGATGGCGATGCAGATTCATATCCAATAATAACAGTACCAATAGGTATGAAAGAATTTTATGTAATAGTAAATAAAACGGAGGCAAATAACGATTCAAGCTTCACAATAAAGACAGATGAGGAAAATGTACAAATACCAAATATATCTGGCAGCGGTACGGTACCAGCCGTAAAGGCCAAGGTTGAAGATGGTGAATTAATTCTAAATTTAGCGAGAGCAACTGGCGAGCCAGCTTTGTCTCGATCCGTTAAGTATTTGATAGAGGAGAAAGACTTAGATACGGCCAATGATTTGAAAAGAGAACTAGGTGAGTTAGCAAATTATGCTAAAGGATTATTGGATACGATTATAATTATATTGCCCGATAATACAAAAGCTGAGCAAGTTCACTCTGGAATAGTTTATGTAACTGAAACGGACTTAACTCAAATAAACTCTTTAATTACTTTGGCCAACACAACATCACAAGATTCAGACAACGTAGATAAGGAAAAAATAAGAAATGTTATAGCTGAGTTAACAGCATTTTTGGAGAAAATTAAATCTGGGCAGGCCGAGGAACCGAGTGATTATTCAAGTAATGATAGTTCAAGTAATGAAAATTCAATATCTAGTATAATATCCAAGGCTCAAGACTGTGCAAATAAAGCAGGTGAAGAAGATGGCAAAAAAATTAAACTTGTAAATATTGCAAGCGATCAAGTTGATAATCAATTCTGGATTGAGGAGTCCAAACATGAAACATTGCTTACTGCAATAAATGAAGCTGAAATAGTAAGACATGTAACGGATTCAACTTTAGTTGACGATACAGCGTTATTAATAACAACTTTTAAAGACGCAGCCAGAAAATTAGAGATTGCTCATTCTGAATATCAAGCTAATTTACATTGGCAAAGTAATGCGCAAAATACTTTATCTATTGGCACGATGCGTTTTAATAATACGGTTGGAAATACAATTTCTGATATAACCAATGTAGCTGGAACAACAACAGAATGGCCGCAAATTATAATCCCAGCGGGTACCACTGAATTTAATATAGTCGTAGATAAACAAAATGCGGATATTACGTTAAAAGCTATGTTAAATAGTACAGCGTTAACTGAATCTACTTCGGGCCAAACTGTGACGATACCGATTACTGGATTAAATTTAACAGCTGAACAACCTACTGCGACATTACAAATTACTTTATCACACACTGTAGGTACTTTTAGACAAGATAGAATAATTAAATACACAATTAAAAATCTAGATACTGATAATCATGATTACGATAATCTAACCGACAGAATGAACTATGTAAAAACTGTTATTTCAGGAATCGAGGTTATTGTGCCAAATGGCACTGTTAATACAAGCGTACCAGCAGGAATTAATTATATTCTCGAGGACGATAAAAATACTTTGAAAGAAGATTTTGCACACGCTAAAACTTTAACATTAGGATCAGATCCAGATGATATAAAGACAGCGATTTCAAATTTAACAACCGAGATACAAAAAGTAAAGGTTGGAACTAAAATAGGGTTTTCAGATAACAATGCTGATTTGAAGAATACAATAGATAAGGCAATCATTTTAGCAAAATCTGAAGATATTAAAGTTTCCGATAGTAATTCAGATAATAATTACTATTGGGTGCCACAAAGTGAAAAAAATATTTTTTTAGAAGCTATTAATACAGCTCAAAAGGTTAGATATGAAATAACATCAGGTGTAAGTGCAGAGGCTGCAACTAAAACTTTACTCCAAGCAAGATCGAAATATATTGGATTAATAAAATGGGATGATGACAAAGCTTTGACACTGAGTGCGATTGCAACTGGAGATAATGGTCACTTTATCGACGCAATTGGTTTAAAAATTCCTGATATTTCAGTAGATGTTACACAACAAGAAAATGGAATATATATTATTTCAGTTCCTGAAGGTACAACGAAATTTAATTTAGAAGTATCGCCGACCGTGTCGTCTGATGTGACTTTAAGTGTAGAATCGGCAAATAATTGTCAGGCAACACTCAATGACAATACAATTTCTGTAATCGATATAACTAATCTAAGTGCCGATGACAATAAATTTACGGTTAAACTTTCGAATAGATTAAATAGTTATAATTTAGAAAGAGAATTATATTTTAAAATTCAAACAGCAGATAATATTGAGGACAGACAAGATTATCGGACGGCCGTTAAAGAGGCGATAGATATTTGTTTTCAAGATAACACTAATTTGGACGAAAGTACTGTTCATCCGGATATCATTTATATAGAAGATAGTCATTATGCTACCTTGTTGAGCGAATTAGAATCAGCTACACAAAATATAGCTAGCTTAACGGCAGCAATAGAAAGTGCTAAAAAAGGCAAAAAAACACCAACTTTTAATTTAAATGATAATTTAAAAACTGAAATTGACAATGCCGAAAAATTGGAAGCTTTAATTGTCACAACTGATCAAACAGGAAATCAAACAGGAAAATATAAGGCTACTACACAAAATTTGACTAATTTTCAAAACGCAATTAATGTTGCAAAAATATCGTATGCGACTCACGATGCCAACATAGACAACGCACAAAGTGATCTTATTTCAGAGAGGGATGAATTTGAAAGAACCCTTGTTTTTGATACTGATAAAACACTAGATAATTCTTTCACAGCGACAGTAGAAAACGGTGATTCTATAACAACAGTAGGATTCGATCAAGAAAATCCAGGAATATTTTTTAGTCCAACACCATCTGAAACGCAGGCATCTTTGAAATTTATATATGATAATAATGAAGAACTTTCAATTGTGGCCAAAAAAGACGATGGTATAGATATAACAATAGATCCAGAAAAATCAACAGATGATAATACTAAGATATATACAATTCCAATCATAAAGACGGGCGGTACAATTAACGACATTATAGTTAATGGTAAAATATCTATAACTCGTACGCATCAATTTCCTAAAGTTAATTCAGTAACACCAGAACCGATAGAAATTACAACAGATTATTTAGTTACAATGATTAATGAAGAAAAGTCAACTTATCAAGATTTATCCAATGCGGTGAAATATGCAAAAACTATTTGTTTTATAAATAAGACAAACAGTGACAGTGATTTATCTACTGTTCGTAAAGGAATTCGATTTGTCAATGTGACTGACCATGCTCAAGATTTAGAAACAGCTTTGTTTAAGGCAAACGAAGCATTGCCTGAAGAATCAGGTATGAATACTGCATTATCTACTATGGACCAGCAAGAATTATTAACAAATCTTACCAATGAATTTGAGAATATATTAGTTGGATCCAGTACTACTTTAAATGAAAATGTTGGGGTTTCGGAACTAAAAACAGCTATAAACACAGCTCGTGAATTACTGATTCAAACGAAAGTAGGTTCTGAAGGCGTAAGTTCACCGAATTATTTTGTAGAGCAGCAAGAGACCAAAAATACTTATATAAATGCAATAGCAACCGCAACTACTGTGTTGCATACAACAGGTGGCAATGTAAGTACAGCGAAAACTACTTTAGACGGAGCAACCGAGACATTTAAATCTGCATATTGTTGGCATAACGATAATTATGTTATAAAAAAAGTTGAGATTGATGGTTATGCTAATGCTAATGATTTATATGCACAGGCAAAAATTGATAAGACATCCGCAGAAAATAATATTGTTATTATTCTTCCTAACAGTATTACTGGTGAAAAAAAGTTAAGACTACAATTAACTGGAAAGAATGGTATTAATATAAGTGATATTACAAAGAATATAACAGATATTAGCGGTCTAACAGTTCATTTAAGTGATATTATTAATTCATCAGTTAATATTGATATAACAATATCTGATGGAGCAAATTTGACTCCAAACCAAACATTTACAGTAACTTTAAATTCAAATTGTTCAGAGGAGAATGGAAAAATAGAATTAACTTTTTCAATTACAAAAGGAGAACCAACAAACAGTTCTTCGCTCCATAGCATAGCACACCCTCACCCTACGGATGACCCAACACAAATAGCCTCAGCCCTTGCCAAACCTAGCTTAGCCAAAAATATGATCGGTAAAATCTCTCATGCTTTAAAAGGCGTTTTCGCAAGATTATAAATTTTTTCCTTAAAATTGAAAAATTTTTCCTTTGATTGAATGTTATCTTAAATTCTTGTCCATAATACTTATTGTAGCTATCTTTTGGGATAGTTAAATTTAAATTTTTATATTTATTAAGGAGTAATTCCAGTGATACTAGATAACATTCGATTCGCAGCCCTAAAGGCTATACACGAACAACAGATAAACGACAATAACTCTAATTCTGAGAAGGTTGATTTAATGAAAAGTCGTATGGCTAAACAGCACCAAAAATTTGTCGCTAAAGCTCAAGCCCAAAATGAGGAGTCCGTATCGGCGGATGTCGATCCAATTTCCAATTCCGATATGGATAATTTAGATGATCCTCATTACGATGAATTCGATAACCCTCCTTATGTTCGCGACGATGAAGAGCAAGAAGCCTTTCTTCTCGCTTTAGAAAAAGAAATCCAATTTAAAACAGAACGTAACCGTGCTATCCGAGAAGCCGAACCTAAAGAGCTAGATCCTAAAACTGAAAATAGAGTAAATTTCGAAGACCTACGCTTTGAACAAGAAATACTCTACTCTCAAAAATTGCGCATCTATGAGCTAAAACTTCGCTACCAGCAAGAACATGGTAAAGATCTAGACATCGACCAAGCTCTTCTATATGAACAAGAATTAGCAAAAAAAATACAACGAGAACAAACATTAGAGACTAAACAAGAAATACGCTACAAACAAGTACTAGAACGTGAAAAAGAACTGCTCCAGCAACAAGCACAATCCTTAGCCAAAGAAAAAGCACAAAAACTAGAGCCAGAATTAAACATAAAATTAGCCTCAGAACTAAAGTCAGAATTAAACATAAATTTAGCCCCTAAACTAGAGCCAGAATTAAACATAAAATTAGCCTCAGAACTAATAAAATTAACCCCTAAACTAGAGCCTGAATTAAACGTAAAACTAGCCCCTGAATTAGAGCCAGAATTAAACATAAATTTAGCCCCTAAACTAGAGCCTGAATTAAACATAAAATTAGCCTCAGAACTAATAAAATTAACCCCTGAACTAGAGTCTGAATTAGATGTAAAACTAACCCCTGAACTGGAGCCTGAATTAAACACAAAATTAGCTCCAGAACTAGAGTCTGAATTAAACACAAAATTAGCTCCAGAACTAGAGTCTGAATTAAACACAAAATTAACTCCAGAACTAGAGTCTGAATTAAACACAAAATTAACTCCAGAACTAGATTCAGAATTAAACATAAAATTAGCTCCAGAACTAGACTCAGACCCAGAACTTCAATCTTTAGAATATGAAGCAAAACGACTAGCCGAAGCTAAAAGACAAGAACAAGAAAAAAAATGGATGGCCAAGATTGCAGAAATAGAAGCAGACCCAGAATTTCAATATTTAGAATATGAAGCAAAACGATTAGCACGACTAACCGAAGCTAAAAGACAAGAACAAAAAAGAAAATGGATGGCCATGAATACAAAAATAGAAGCTGAATTACAAGCCAAAGCACGAGAAAAAGAATTACAAGCCAAAGCACGAGAAAAAGAATTGCAAGCCGAGGTACAAGAAAAAGAATTACAAGCCGAGGTACAAGAAAAAGAATTGCAAGCCGAGGTACCAGAAAAAGAATTACAAGCTAAAGCACGAGAAAAAAAATTACAAGATGAGGCACGAGAAAAAGAAATGCGCAATAAAGAAGTAGAACAAATAGCCAAACAACTAAACTTAGAGCTAGACAGTGGTATGAACTATAGAGAAGTTATAGAATTAGCACTAAAATTACGCTCTCAAAAAGAACAGGGACAAGAACTAGGGCCGGAACTAGAACTAGAAATACAACGTGTAATAGAAAATGGACTAAAACAAGTTGTGGAACAAGCAATGAAAAACATCCAAGGTACTAATTCTAAATCCTCTCCAAAATCTGATGAAGGTTATGCCTCAATGGCTGATGTAAACTTCGTAATGAATAATTTCAAAAGATTTTTGGAGCATAATATTGCTAACATTTACAATAATAGTGTGGGTAACAGTGGGCATGAGCATGATGACGAGAGATAACGACTAAATTAGAACAATCTAAAAATTACCCCTTTCACTACCCCCTTTGTCTTCACAAAATTGTGGGACAGCAGTGCCCCCTCTAATTCCCTTCGTCACTTCGTGACACCTCTCTCCCGGATAGAGGCAAAGGTCAAGTGTGTCGCTTCGATCTACTCTATCCGTATAGTCATCCTCTCTGAGGAGGAAAGCCACGAAGTGGCAAGGTGGAGTAACGCTACCACCTTCCGAACCTCTCAGTCACTTCGTGATAGCTCTACTAAAAGGAGAGCCTATATGGAAGGTTTAAGTGTGCTGCTACCCTACATGTCATACATGGGAACTTAAGAAAATTAACTATGTCACTTATAACTTTTTTATACAGATCACATAAGCAACTACAACTTGAAGTCACGCTTTCTCCCTCCGTCCGCTTCGCGGCCACCTCCCTCCCGGAGGGAGGCACCGTTGTCCCGTAATTTTGTGAAGACGGAGGGGCACACCAAGCAGTCACTGAGTGAGGGGCACAACGTGTAGCGAAATAAACTAAAGGGGAGCAGGTTGCCCGCACTCTTAGTTAGCTTTGCCAAAAGATTCTTAAGTGCCCGGCTATGACCCTACATGTTGTAACTGACTGAGAGATTGGCAAGAGGCTCTAATTAATAACAACTATTTTACATTTTTGTAAAACTAATAAAAAAAGGAGGAAGATTATGAAGAAACATTTTGCCTTATTATTGACTGCTTTATATTTTACAACCGGATCAAGTATGCTACCAAATATGAATGTAAAATTATTAGCGCAGGATCAATATACAAATGTGCTACAAAAAGCAACCGTGCATTTAACGGATGGCCAGGCATTAAAAGATTATAAAATTTATAATGAGGATGTATCCGGAGAGGACGGGTTAGAAGTATTACCGGAAGATATAGCAGAGACCGTAAAAAATATAGCTAGAGTCGAAATTTTGAATTCTTTATCATATGAAGATAGAATTATAGCGGAGGAATTTACGTTTTTTGTAACCAACTTATCATACATAGAATACGACGCAGTAACAGAGGACAATGAATATGGTATTGCCAAATGTACTATAGGAATACGAGTTCCAACTAAAGGTAATGTTAGAAATACCGGAGCAACAGAATTAATAAATGTCCAAATACCTATTTATTATAACGATGCTTCTGCCGACGCAGAAAGGGCCACATTCGATGCTTTAATAACAAAATTAAGAGATGAAAATTTTGATTGGAATTTAGATATTGATACTACCAAAGAGTGGATTTTATCTGAGAGTACGATTACAGATTTCTATACAAAAACTGACGCTTATGCTCAAACTTTATTGACTGGTTCCGAAGGTGGCGGTCCTCAAACTCCAGAAACTCCTGAACCGCCCGAGCCTACGCCGACTGTTTTAGATTATTCTATGGCCAATAATTATTCGAGAGCCGATAATTCTAATGCTGCTTTAGATCATGCTAAGGCCACTAATTATTCCACAGCTTATGACGATTTTTTTAAGTCTAACAAGTATTATTATTATACAACCGAAGACGATTCCACAAACAAGGACGACTCCACAAACAAGAATGATTCCACAAACGAGGACGACTCCACAAACAAGAATGATTCCACAAACAAGGACGATTCTACAACCGAAGGTCCGGTTACAGAACCGCCTATTGATATCTCGGCTATTGGAGCTACTTATCTCCCAGTTGAATATGGTAAAGACGGTCGTATCGAGTTTATTATCGTTGCTAAGAATATCGCTAAAGTTGAGGTTATCACAGCCACTATCATTAAACCAGAATTAACGGAAGACTATCAGTCTGTGTTTGATGAAGTCTGTGATATTATTTCTGATAATTTAGTTCTGTCTGAGTATTCTTTCTTAAATGATCATGGCGATAATGGTCAAACCGCTCTGAAAGCTATAGAAGAATTAACTAAGTCTATTGCTTTACATAAAATAATGGCCCAAGGTGACACGGAAGAAGTGGCCAAAAAACGAGAGCTAGTAGAATATATCGACTTTAGCGCTAGTACAGATCCTATAGAAGGCGATGACACAACAACCGATAACGTCTTCGAATTTACTTTAAATCTTACAATGAAAGATATTGATGGAAGAGAAGACACATTTAAAACTGATAGACTTTCAATAGCTTTAGTAAGTCCGTCTGAAGCACCGACAGATCCAACCACCCAGGAGTCTCGAGATGCGTATAACACAATCTTGGAACATTTATATCCGCAATTATTTTCTCCAGAACCAGATCCAGATACAGAACTAGTATTCGCAACTCATCCCTTTTTCGATACTATAAGGCCAGTAACGGATTGGGGCCTTACTAAAGATATTGTTGACTCTTGGAACGAAGATGTCTCTACACCTATGTCTAATGTAGAATTTTACACCAAGGGTACAGAATTTGCTCAATCTAAACTAAATCAAATAAGTGAAGTAGATGATTTAACGAAATTCGATTTTAAATTATATCCTGTAAAAAAGACTTATGTTCCGCCCACAGGGGACAATGCTGGTCATGTAAACTATATACTGATCTCAGAAGCTATTAATAGAATAGAGCATATTTTAGTAAAAATAAATAAGCCCGATCCACAAGGCGATTATAATCATATTCTAAATTTAGCTATCGAAAAGTTAATGGATGATACTATTTTCGGTAAATACAAAATTGCTGACGATAGAGATGAAGATCAACTTGCTCAGGATTTAGCCATGGTCGCTAAAGCAGAATTGTTAGGGCTAACTTCCGGTAATGATCGAGCTTTAGCCGAATATATTGATATAAAAGTAGTGGTTCACGAAACCATTTCTGGGAATCCAGCATTCATAAGTGAGAGTATACCTACTAAATTGGCCCGTTTTGACATTACTTTAACTTTAGTCGATCCTCAATCTAACCAGATTACCGAAGTTCTATTAGAAGAACTTAGCGTTCCTTTATATAAATTAGATCTAGAGGAGGTTTCCGCCCAAACTGCGTTCACCACACTTATGAATTCTGCTCATGCTTGGGGCCTTAATATCGCTAATACTCAGTCTTGGAGCACCTTTAATGATATTTCCGCATTCTATACAGACTCCACAACTTATTTGGATAATAAATATCAACGAATATTAGGGAAAGAAAATTATATAGAGATATTTAAGCCAGATCCAGACGACGAAACTGCCGAACCAGATCTGGTAGAAAAAATTGAAATTATCGATAGAATTATCCCTATAGCCAGAACCTATGTGCCAGCAACTCCTTCTTCTAACGGATCCATAGATGTGATTATAGCATCGACCTACGCAGCCGATGCTGAAATCTTTACTATTCCGATTAACTTGGCTCCAGAATATCAAGAAGTTTTCAATGATATCGTTGCTTTTCTTACACCTCCAAAAGTTGATGATGAATTAAATCCGACGCCAGTCGACTATCCTTTATTTACTGATAATGAAATAGAAATTATGGATAAGCCGACTACCGATGAAATAGCTGTCGGTATCGAAAACATGATGAGGACGTTAGTCCTTACTTCTGAAGAAATCGCAGGGGATAAACGTGTCTTGGGTGAAAAATTTAATCTTACGGTTAAGCCCGGCATCTACGATGCTCCAGAAGCGGATCCGGATCATGGGTACTTAGAATTTGAGCTTTCAGTCTCCTTAGAAGAACCGATAGCTAGAACTGTTTATACTCACACTTTTCCAGAAACAATCGTTGTTCCTATTTACTTAAAAGCTGGTAATGTCGGTCAATTCGATAGATTAGTATCCATGCTAAATGAAGCCGATTGGGGACTTAACAGCTCAATTACAGGCGAATGGAGCATAGAAAATGATAGCGCCTCTTTCTACGAAGATGCTAGAAACTTTGCTCTCGGAGCAATCAAAAATATTTTAAGTTATGATAACGAACTAACCGTAGACGGTGCTCCAGCCTTAGAAACGGTCGTAGATGATATTTACCCATGGGCCTATAGCTTTACAAAAGCAACAGTTGGTGCCGACGGCCAATTACGATTCAATGCTATTTCGAGATATTTTAATACTGCTAAAGAAGTGGTCGTTACTATTCCGAAGCCACCGGTAATAGATCCAGAACCAGAAGGACCACCAAATTTAGGGCCATTTGTAGCCAAAACATTAGGACTTAGAACTACGATGGAAATTAGCTACTTTGGAGATTTATACATGATGCAGGGTATTGACTATTTGGTTAAAGAAGCCGTAAAAAGAAATTCTATCCCAGAATTAATTTTGAACATCGGTGGCAAAAAAGATTCTGCTTCTATCCAGCTTCATGGTGGCGTTTTAAATACTCTTCTTATTAATGACCGATCTATCTTGACTGTAAAAAGTAAAGCAGGCCAAATAGAGTTTTCTACCAATGCTTTGCGTTCCATTATTGCTAAGGCTTTAAAAGGTGCTGTCCAGGAGGAGGATGAAAATGATCCAGAGAATCCAGATTCCGAATTAATATATGATAATCCATATGATATATATTTAGAATCGTTGCGTAATACTGATAAGCTAAATAACGACTCTATAGATGAAGTGCCGGATCCAGATTACGATGCGGTTATTCCTCCTGGTCATATGATTGAAATAATAATTGATATGGATGCTCGCTTAACAGATGATCAAGAAGACACTATTTGGGATCATCCATACTGGTTAATATCCGTAGAAATAGATGGAGAACAGTTCGATGACATTGAAGGCGTGATGGAATTAATCTTACCTTACGATATGGAAGGTAGAGAACCGAGGGATGTTCATTTTTATTCTGTAAATTCTTATGGGGAGTATAACCAACTAGGTATATCCTATGATGAAGATGAGGAAGAAATTAAATTGGATGTAAAAGAACTTGGCATTTTTATGGTCACTGAAGAAAATGTTAGATTAAACGATTTATTAGAAGATAGAGAAAAAGATCTTCGTAAACGTGAGGAAGAAGCAGAGATTAGGGAAAAAGCCGGAGAAAACGTATTAACAGAAAAAACACAATTGTTTGATTTTGAAAACCCTTTCAAAGATATTAATCCATCCACCTGGGGCTATAATGAAATATTAACACTGTATGCTTATGGTCTAATGAGTGGAGAGTCAGCAACATCTTTTAATCCAAACGAAATCGTCAACCGTGCCACTGTCATTCAGTTGCTATATACTTTGGATGGCGAAAACAGCCAATACAATAATGCGCTGTTCAATTATTATACCGATGTAAACGAATACGATAACATTCTCCGTGCTAGCAATTGGGCCAGAAATACCTACATATATCAAGGAGAAAATAATGAATTTTTATCGGATGAGCCTCTTACGAGAGAGGATATGGGCGTGATATTATATAATTATATGGCCTACAAAGGCTTGGGCCAGAATGTAGCAGTTAACCTTTCCAGGTTTAGAGATCTAGAGGAAATTTCTATAGAGGCAAGACATCCACTGGGCGTTTTAATTTACAATGGCCTATTGTCCGGTACCCCGGATTACTACTTAAACCCTCAAGATAATCTGACTAAAATGGAATTGACAGCATTCATATATAGATTGATCGGATTAATTAACTACTATAGATAAGATGTTAAATTTTAGATGACTATGCA
This sequence comes from Candidatus Epulonipiscioides saccharophilum, assembly GCA_002007295.1. Taxonomy (GTDB): domain Bacteria; phylum Bacillota; class Clostridia; order Lachnospirales; family Cellulosilyticaceae; genus Epulonipiscioides; species Epulonipiscioides saccharophilum. Next base: position 33,323 of record LNZM01000090.1, read on the forward strand.
CGCTTTCTCTCTCTTGAATGGAGGTCAAGGTCAAGTGCAAGACTTCATTCATCTCAAATTAAATGATCATTATCTATTTCCGTTATATAGAGACAGCTCCCATAGAAAACAAAATTGCGAGAGAGGTGTCAGCGGAGTTGATGTAGGGAGAAAGCGTGCATACAAGTTTTTGTTACTTTTAAATAAATTATAATTTTGCACGTTCGCATTCTGCTTCTGTCATCAAAGGTCAAAGCTAACTAACCTCTTAGTTTAATTGTGGATAAATAATATGTTAAATAATTCCTGCGCCCCTTGCCAAAAACTTGAAAATCAAGTATATATATACATGAAATAATTTTACGCTCGAAAGGACAAATTGAATAATGTTAGATATATGCTTATTAGGAACAAGTGGCATGTTACCATTGCCCGATAGATACTTGACTGCTTTATTGTTAAGGTACGGAGGAAAAAAAGTTTTAATAGATTGCGGTGAAGGTACTCAAGTAACGATGAAAATCTTAGGTTGGGGCTATAAATCTATTGATATAATTTGTATCACCCATTATCATGGTGATCACATTACTGGATTAGCCGGCTTAATCCTAACCATAGGTAACTCCGGTAGAACAGAACCGTTAACTATAATGGGTCCGCCAGGACTTCATAAAATAGTCTCCGGGTTACTAGTGATCTGCCATGATATACCATTTAAAATAAATTTAGTAGAGTTGGAGATGTATAAAAAAACGATTCAGATAGATGAATTTTTCATTACAGCTATACCGCTTAATCATAAAGTACCATGTCTTGGATATTCTGTAGAAATTAAAAGAAATGCTAAGTTTTTAGTAGAAAAAGCCGAAAAAAATAATGTACCCCAAGTTGCTTGGAGATATCTACAACAAGGTGATACCGTGCAACTAGATGGTCAACAATATACACCTGATATGGTCTTAGGAGATTCTAGAAAAGGTTTTAAGGTCAGCTACATCACTGATACTCGACCCAATGAAAAAATTGTAGAAGCAGTAGCTCAATCCGACTTATTTGTTTGTGAAGGTATGTACATGGATTACTCAGAATTAGAACAAGTTAAAAAATATAAACACATGCTCGGTGTCGAAGCCGCCGAAATGGCTAAGCAAGCTTGCGTAAAGGAACTTTGGTTAACTCATTTTAGCCCAGCTGTTCCTACTAGCTCTTTAGATATTACGAATGTTAAACAAATTTTTGAAAATACTCAATTGGGTACAGATAGAAAAACATGTACTTTAATTTATAGCGATGAAGAAAGTTAACCATAGACTTGGATACAGACAATGTACTCTAGGCTATAGTAATGAAGAAAGTGAATCACACAGTTGGGTACAAATAGAAAAATATGTACTCTATAAGTTATAGCGATGAAGAAATATAAAAATAAAATATTTTTCAGGGGGGATTTTTTATGAATTTTTTAAAAAGATTATTAGGCTTTACTATAGGTGTCGGTTTAATTGCTACTTCTGTCATTTATACAAATGGCTGGATTCCAGGCTTCGCTCCAGAAGATGAGATGTTAGTTAAATATCAAACAAAGTTTGAAAATACAGTTGCAGACTTTAACAAAGGTTATCCAGCTTCTCCAGAGGAACTTGTTGAATTATATAGCGATTTATTAGAGGTTTGTTATGCTGAAAAAGCCGAAGAGGAGAATATAGAACAAGTTGTGCCTATGCTGAGAACTCTATATTCTACAGAACTAAGTCTGCTAAATGATGAGACAACTCAATTAGAGAAGTTCATCGCTGATGTCGATAAACATTCTCAGCAAGAAAATTATTTGTTGGCTAGCGAGTTAGTTAGAGTAGAATATTTAGGTAACGAAGAAGTTGATAAGTCAAAAATCACTGTTAAACATACCATGAGTAATATCCAAACTACTAGAGATTATACTATTCAAAAAGAGGAGGATGGTAGATGGGCTTTAGCAAATTTTAAAGATGTCCAAATACAATATTTTACCCCGACAGGCCGAGATCTACTCGGTATAAGCGAGGAAGAAGGTAAAAAATATGAGAAATCCAAAGATGATACTTTCGAAGGTGATACTTCAGAATCTTTAGATTAAATTTAACCTCTTAGCCTATCAGGTTGTTTCGCTACGGTGTACCACTACATCTTTACAAAATTGCGGGGGAGAAAGCGTGCATAAAAGTTTTTATTATTAATCTTAGCATGCAAAGTACGGAGCTAGAGTACCATAAGAACCCCTCAGTCAGCCGCGCTGACAGCTCCCAACCTCTCAGTCACTGCGTGACAGTTCTCCTAGAAGGAGAGCTATGGCGGGAAGCAGGTTGCCAGCCCCTTAGTTAGCTTAACCAAAAGTTAATTTTCTTAAGTTCCCATGTATGGGAGCAGGGGCCAACAACTTAGATATTGTTCCTACTTCCCTGGAGTCTACGGACACCCCTTTTTGCTTGAAACAAAATTTGTCACTTTAATGCAACAGCCCCCTATAATATAAAATGATAGAGAATATAATATAAAATGATAGATAATATATAAAAGATAGGAATTTTGATATGAAAATATTAGCAATTGAAACTTCATGTGATGAAACCGCAGTTTCAATAGTAGAAAATGGGCGAAAAATTATAACAAATGTAATAGATTCGCAAATAGATAAACATAAAATATTCGGCGGTGTAGTGCCAGAAATAGCTTCAAGAATGCATATAGAAAAAATTACCGCTTGCGTTAAAGAAGCTTTAATTAGCTATCCAGAATGTGAAACTGAAGCACTAAATAGCAACCTCGGATGCGCCGACACTAAGTTGCACGAATTAAAGGAGCTGGATAAAATCGATGCTATTGCCGTAACCTATGGCCCCGGATTAGTCGGTGCTCTCCTTGTTGGATTAGCCTTCGCTAAGGGGTTAGCATTCGCAACGAATAAACCATTAATCGGAGTACATCATATAGAAGGTCATATAGCAGCAAACTATTTAGAACATAAAGATCTCAAGCCTCCCTTCTTATGCTTAGTAGTCTCCGGTGGACACACCCACCTAGTTGACGTAATAACTTATACTAAATTTAACGTAATAGGCAAAACTAAAGATGATGCCGTCGGCGAAGCCTATGATAAAGTAGCTAGAACCCTAGATCTAAAATATCCAGGGGGGCCGAAAGTAGACCGATTAGCTAAAGAAGGCAATCCGGATAGCATAAAATTTCCACGAGCCATGATAAATGATGGTTTCGACTTTAGTTTTAGTGGCATAAAATCTGCCGTACTAAACTATGTAAACGCTGAAAAAATGAAAGGTAACCCAATAAATAAAGCGGATGTAGCAGCTAGCTTTCAGAAAACCGTAGTAGATATTTTGACGCACAAAACTATAAAATATGCAGTTGAAAATAATATTAAAACTTTAGTTATGGCCGGTGGTGTGGCCGCTAACTCAGGTCTTAGATCTCAAATGTCTAAAATGGCTAGCGAAAATAATATAACCTTGTTTTATCCGAGCTTGTCTCTGTGCACCGACAATGCGGCCATGATTGGTTCGGCTGCTTATTACAACTTCTTGGATGGTATTCAATCCACCCAGAGTTTGAATGCTACACCTAGTTTAATCGTCGGACAAAAACCTCTTGTGGGATTTTTTTAATAAAGTTATGAAATAGACTTAGAGGAAATTGCAAGGGGCTATCGCACTAACAATCTAAAAATCAATTAAAATACTTAGTGATGATTCTTCCGATTCCATTCATCAGCTTTGCTTGAAAAGATCAAGGTCAAGTGCGTCGCTTCGCTCTTTTACTCTATCCGTCCGCTTCGCGACCACCTTCCTCAAGAGGAAGGCTAAGTGCAAATAAAATAGTGAATTGAGGTAAAAATTTATGCAATTTCATTCAGATAAAAAACCAAACGTAATTTGGATATTAACCGATCAAATGCGAGCTAGTGCTATGAGCTTTCGTGGGGATGAAAACGTTAGCACCCCGAACTTAGATAACATGGCCAGAGAAGGTGTAGCATTCATAAATGCGGTCGCCGGCACACCATGGTGTTGCCCATTCCGTGGCGCATTATTAACTGGGCTTTATCCTCACCAAAACGGTGTTACTGAAACTCCAAAAGCGCTCGATCCATCCATTGACACCATTACTAAACCGTTTAAACAGGCTGGCTATCATACAGCCTATATCGGAAAATGGCACCTAGATGGCTCCAATAATGTAACCCACTATATTCCTAAAGATCGCCGTGGTGGTTTTGACTACTTCATGGGCTACGAAAATAACAATAATCAAAATGAATGCTACGTCTTCGGTAATGACTCCGAAGAGCCAAAAAGATTAGATGGTTACGAAACCGATGCCCTAACTAATATGCTACTGAATCATTTAGAAGGCCATGTTTCTCAAGATGACTATAAACCTTTCTTTGCGGTCTTATCCGTTCAACCACCGCACGATCCGTTTATAGCCCCAACTTATACAGGTGAAGGCGTAAGATATTATCATAATCCGGCTAGCATTAAACTACGTCCTAACGTTCCTCCTGGAAAATGGTCCGATGAAGCTAGAATCGATTTGGCCGGTTATTACTCCATGATTGAGAATATAGATACAAATGTTGGTCGCATTAGAATGGCTCTTAAAAATCTCAATATCGATCGTGAAACTTATCTTATCTTTATGTCCGATCATGGTGATTGTCTAAACTCTCATGGCCAATGGAATAAATCTAGCCCCTGGGAAGAGGCGATCAGAATTCCTTTTATCGTTTGCAGAGTAGGCACCGGTGTGCATCAACAAACTGGCGAAAGAGATGCTGTAATTAACCATGTGGATATTGCTCCGACTACTTTAGGCTTGTGCGGTATTGATATTCCATCCAATATGGTCGGGTTCGATTATTCTCCTCTTTGTATCAAAAAAGATCAACCAGAGTATCACGAATTAACTTCTGATTTGCCAGAATCGGCTTATCTACAACAAATTCCAAGGAAATACCATGCTCATACAGCCAATAAAGAATGGCGAGCGGTCGTTACTAGAGACGGATTTAAATATGTTTGCTACGATAAACAGGACGTCATGCTCTTTAATCTAAATGATGACCCTTATGAAATGGCTAATCTATGCCATGATACAACTTCTCAGCCAATAAAAGAAAGGCTGCATGCTATTCTTCAAAGTTATATTCAGGATACTGGAGATAAATTTGACCTTCCCGACATTACTCTAAAACGAAGAAATAAATAAGAAATTAGGAAATGCTACAGCGAAATAATAGATAGGAAATGAGGAAATGCTGCAGCGAAAAAATAGATAGGAGATTATTTAAAATGCAGAAACGAAAAAATATTTTATTTATTTTAACTGATCAACAAAGAGCAGATTTTTGCGGTTGCTATGGTGCCACTTGGCTCAAAACACCTAATATAGATATGCTCGCTAGCGAAGGTGTCTTATATAAGCATGCTGTCACTCCTTCGGCCGCCTGTGTTCCGGCTAGAGCTTCGTTGTTAACCGGCCGATCGCCGATAGAAAATAGGGTCATAAACAATGCTCAATGGTTACGTCCGGATCACACTGATATGAATATATTCACTTGGCCACAAATTTTAGCTAAAGAAGGTTATCACACAGCTTCTATCGGTAAAATGCATTTTTATCCTTGGGATATTAGTGAAGGTTTTCAATATAGAATAATTGCTGAAGACAAAAGACATAACGGTATTCAAGACGATTATTCAATGTTTTTGAAAAAGCATGGCTACGAACGTGTTCATGGCTCAATCTCAGAAGGCTATTACGAAAACTTAGGCGCTACCGTTAGCCACCTCCCAGAAGAACTACAAATTGATCGATACGTTTGTGATCGGACTTTAGAATATTTGGATTTACTAAACAACCAGAATAATCTAAATGCTAAAAATCAAAAAGAAGAAGTACCTTTTGCTATGATGATTGGCTTTCCAGGGCCACATTGCCCATATGATCCTTCTCAAGAAATGTTAGATAAAATGCAAGATAGTGATGATATCCCGAATCCAGCACCTAGAACCAAAACGTCCGATACTCTTCGAGACCGAAATATAAGGGATAATTCTCTTAGCTGGAACGGCGTTGATATAACTGAATTTTCAATAGAAAAAGCCCATAAAGTTAGACTTCACTACAGCGCCTTAGTTCAAGCAATAGATGAATATTTGGGCCAAATAATTGCTAAACTAAAAGAGCATAATATGTATGACGACACCATTATTATTTTCTCTTCAGATCATGGAGACTATTTAGGCGATTTTGGAATGGCTGGCAAAGCCCATTTCTACGAAGGTGCTATTAGAATCCCTATGATAATTAGAAATCCAGGTACCCAACCTCTAGAAATAAATCATCCGGTTTCACTAACAGACATTTTCAATACAATATTAAATTTTGCAGGTCTAAATCCAGTGGATACATTCGACAGTACGACGTTAGCTCCGTTCGGTTCGTCCGAAAAACGTGAAGATATTTTTGGCTGCATCGATTTAGGTTGGATGCTATTATCCGGACAGTTTAAATACTGCGTGTATTATAATGGTACCCAGGAATTATTCGATATATCATCTGATAAGCTAGAACAAAATAATTTATTGGAAGATGAAAACTATTCTCTTCTAGCCAAACAAATGAGGACAGAATTAGATAAGCGCGTCTTCGCCGCCATTTTAGCCGGAACAGCTGATAACGTCGCTCAGGAAAAATTAGAAAATAGATCTAGATCCGCTAGCAATCCTTTTAGCCATCATGGTTGGGAAAGAACATATCCTAATAAAGTCGATTTTTAAAAAAATTGTGCAACTAAAGCAGTCAGGTTTTTAACTTCGCAGTGAGCTAAAGCTGACTGCTTTTTAACATCTTAGTAAGCTAAAATGGACTGCTCGCAACATCTCAGTCACTGCGTCTTTTGCGTAGTCATCACTCCAGGAGAGCATTGGCTGAGGAAAAGAAAAATTTCGTTTTAAATCTATTGACAACCATTACTACTTTATGTTACGATAGCGGGGATTAAGTATGTATATATTTGACACTCCACACGCCTAAAGGCGGAGGATTCTAAAGTGATTAAAGGACATACAAATTCATTTCTGAGCGTCCAACCTTTAGTTAAGGGTATGCCATTACCCTGCATACAACAGGACATATAGTCTTGTATGCAGATACACTTTTACCATGTATTCGAGACTGAGTCTTTAAGAAATCGTTTTAACGACTTTTTCTTGTCGTGTTTCACTTTAGAAACATTTTCGATGCATTGAATATTTTACGTTAGAAATGACTACTTCTAGCAACCATCTATATTCAGGTGTAGCTATAGTGTAGCAAAAAAACAAAAGATATAAACATCTTTTGAAAAAAAATTTTTAATAGCCTTATATCCCCATAGCTAAAGCTAGGGGCTTTACGGCTTATCTGGTAATATAAGTATATTAAAGCATAATTGCGATAATTTCAATAGATATATCGAAAATATAAAAGTAAATTATTCCATGTACGTGTAAGTTAATGTAAAGTATAGTATAAGAGAGAGTAAGTTACTTTACATATTAAATTTAAGTTTGAATACAGTACATAATATATAAAATACGAAAAAGGTATTAAAGATTATCTTAATAAAAAGTAAGTTTCTAAAGATTGACTATTATTATAGAAGATAAACTTCTAAAGATTGACTATTAATTTATAGAAGATAAGCTTCTAAAGATGGACTATTATATATGAAGATAAGCTTCTAAAGATGGACTATTATATATGAAGATAAGCTTCTAAAGATGGACTATTATATATGAAGATAAGCTTCTAAAGATGGACTATTAT
>LNZM01000090.1:41229-47909 GCA_002007295.1 Candidatus Epulonipiscioides saccharophilum
AAGCTTCTAAAGATGGACTATTATATATGAAGATAAGCTTCTAAAGATGGACTATTATATATGAAGATAAGCTTCTAAAGATGGACTATTATATATGAAGATAAGCTTCTAAAGATGGACTATTATATATGAAGATAAGCTTCTAAAGATGGACTATTATTATAGAAGGTAAATTTCTAAAAATGGATAATGATCTTCAATTGTCATAGCATAGAAGATAAATTTTTAAAAACGGACAAGCTGTATATAGATAGAAGGTGGTAAAAAAAATGGGAGGTTTAGTTGCTTTTAGCTTAGCATTTTTAGCTGAAGGGATTGGAGTAGGAATAGGTATTATTTTATTATATCTATTCGATTTAAAAAACAAAAGATTAATTGGGATGTTATTTGGATCTACAGCAGGTATAATGTTGGCCATGATATTTTTTGACATACTACCAGAAGCTTTTGAAAAAGGAAATTTTTATTTAGTAACTTTAGGTGTATGCTTAGGCATGGCATTGGGATTATCCTTGCAGTCTATAACACATTCATTAAACGAGAAATTTCAAATAAGTCACAATGGAAATAGCATTAACGATACAAGATTAATAAAAACCGGATTATCCTTGTTGATTGGAATAGCGATACATAATATTCCAGAAGGATTTGCATTTGGTTCACTCAGCATAACATCTTACGATACGATAGTTAACTTTGCCGTTGTGCTATGTTTGCACAGTATACCAGAAGCCTTAGCTATAGCTATACCGTTGAAAAGGGCAAAAACAAGACCATATTTATTATGCTTGTTACCAATCAGTTTAGGTTTTGTTATGGGCTTAGGTGCAATCCTAGGATATGTATTGAGCCGATTAAATGAAATATTCATAATCTTATCATTAGGAATGGCATCGGGAATTATATTATACATTATTTGTGAAGATTTATTACCAGAATCAAAACACATTTGGAATGGCCGAATGACCAGCATCGCCACTATAATGGGTGTATTGGCTGGTTATTGGTTAATTCATTTTTAAATGAGCATATTGGCTGGTTATTGGTTAATTTATTTTTAAATAGGTTGGTTGCTTATTGGTTAATTTATTTTAGATTTGTTGACTAGTTATTGACTAATTCATTTTTAATAAAAATTTTATAGTTGACTTATATTTTTGTTAGATAAGAGACATAATAAATAAGAATCGTAGTGTGAGATTGCGATTAAATAAAGTCAAAATAAATTGACGAGGTGATGTTATTATGTCTAATGAATCTCTAGCAACTCAACAAATGATTAATTGTGGTGCTATGGCCGGGAGCTGTCCAACTATTAATTATGACGCAAACGATTATGTAGGAACTTGTTGCGTTACAGATGATTGTTGTGAACCTACGGACTGTTGCGGAACTGTGAATTGTTCTGGATCTGTGAATTGTTGTGGATCTATGAATTGTTGCGAATATGTAGCTAATGACTGTTGTGAAACTAACAATTGTTCCGAATTTGTATCCAATGATAACGACAACGAACTAAGTTCTAATAGTTTATATCAGGTTGTAGAAGTGGACAGGCTGACGGATGATTGTTAAGTTATTTGAGTAGATTATTAAATTTAAACTTTTCATAATTAATAAGAGGAGGGCGTTTTGGATGCCAAGACTATATTGTAGCGTATCTAATTGTTTGCATAATGCAGATTCATGTTGTTCACTTAGCTTAATAGAAATTGACGGTGTTGTTGCTCAGTGTTCTGAAGATACAGCCTGTGGGAACTTTGCTGAAGGATTCGGAACCATGAATAATACAGCAGATGCTAATCCAGTTTTAGAAATAGTATGCGAAGCTACTAACTGTTTGCATAATTTTGATAGCCGTTGTGTATCTGAATTTATTTCTATTTCTGGTATGGGGGCCACCAATTCTATTGGTACAGAATGTTCTAGTTTTTGTGAAAATTAATAAACTTTTATCTAAAATAGATTGACACATATAAAGGTATGTAGCAAAATATTGCTGTATACCTTTTTTCATAACTTTTTTTCAGACAACCCTTTTTTTCCAGATAAGCCTTATATCCCCATAGCTAAAGCTAGGGGCTTTACGATTTGTCTGGTAATTAGAGTCGAAATGAAAGATGAAACTGAAGAACTTATACATAGACAGGAAGATAGTTCATTTATATCTAAAATTTTTTAATTTTTTTATATTTTTATACAAAAAAAGCATGCTACTAAAAAGGCATGCTCTTTTTTATTATTAAGCCATATTATTAACTAATATAGCAAGTGTAGACTTCTTACGAGCAGCCGTATTTTTGTGATAAACACCTTTTGCACACGCCTTATCAATCTCTTTTACTGCTACCTTTAAGTTGTTTACAGCTGTATCTTTCTCGCCAGCATTTACGGAAGAAATTACTTTTTTAGAAAAAGTTTTAACTGCTGATTTGATAGATTTGTTTCTTGCTGTCTTAGTTTCTATTACCTTAATACGTTTTTTTGCTGATTTGATATTTGCCATGTTTTTGATCTCCATTCAAATTTTTATATTAGACACGGTTTTTTTGGGGAATAGAGTAATCATTACATTATTTTTTCATTATAAGGCCAAGTCTTTCAAAAGTCAACATTAAATTATAAATTTGTCCAAATTAATCTCTTTAGATTAGGTCAATAATTTTCGGAAAATATTTATCCGAGATATGATCCATACGATTATTGTTGATACTAAACTAGTTATGACAAAATATATGCTCACAACCTTTATAGGGGATAAATCCAAATATAAAAAACTGCTAACTATTTCAAGTACTATTACATGTATAAAGTAAACCCCAAATATTATATCCGACCAGCCGTGTAAAAACTTCTGTGTTCTTAATGTATACTTTATGGGGCAGTACTTAATAAATACAAATATCCCCATTGCTACGAAGTAATGATTAAAACTATATCCTCCATTATATATTAGGTTGATTCCTTCTATCGAGGATGCCCTGAAATTCCCAATTATCGCTAATCCACCACCTATTATCGTACTTAAATATATTATTATCCTAGTTGCTTTGCTAAGATTCACTTCACCTAATATATATCCTAAGATGAAATACCCTACATAGTTTTCAAATACTGGATACTTTACTTGCCAACCTAATCCACTTACCCTGTTTATGACCGGTACTATTGTTTGTGCAAAAATAATTATGAAAAATAATCCTATCGTCGCTTTAATGCTAATGTTTTCTATTATTATCTTTAAAAATGGTGCTACGAAATATATCCCAAGTAACATGTATACAAACCACATATGATAATAATGGCCTTCATTAAATAATCCACTTAAAAATGCTTCAGAACTAAATTTTTCACCAAGATATATCATGCTCCAAAAAAAATAAATTATGTTCCAACTTAACAGTGGAACTAAAATACGTAAAAATCGCCTCCGATAAAATGCTGTTATCCCTAATTTGCTCTTTAATGCTAAATATCCACTTAACATTAAAAATATCGGAACACCAGCCCTTATTACTTCATTTATAATCAAAAATAACTTCCAAGATATGCTCCCATAAATCGATGCTGATATTATAAATCCGACCATAGCATGTAACCAAATAACACATTCTATAGCAATAATTCTTAAAATATCTAAGTACGTGACTCTGTCTGGCATGTTATTCTCATCCTCCTAATATGTGCAGTGAACTTAAAGTAGATTATTAAGTAGACTTAAAGTAAATTATATAACATCTTTGTTAGTTAAAGCTGACACCTCTTAACCTTTCAGTCACTGTGTGACAGCTCTCTAACCTCTCAGTCACTGTGTGACAGCTCTCTCACCTTTCAGTCACTGTGTGACAGCTCTCTAACCTCTCGGTCACTGTGTGACAGCTCTCTCACCTCTCGGTCACTGTGTGACAGCTCTCTAACCTCTCAGTCACTGTGTGACAGCTCTCTAACCTCTCAGTCACTTCGTGACAGCTCTCCCAGAAGGAGAGCCTAAAGCCTAAATACATTGTAAAACCTGCTTTCCTTAAAGTCAATGGTCCGCCACAATATATAGTGCATAATAAAATTTTCTTTTGGTTAAGCTAACAAAAAAGGAGGAAATTTATGTCCGAAAAAAAGTTTTTGCCCTTAACAGACCTTGCGATAGAGGTTGGTGCTATATTAGAAAAAGACGAAGACGATGACATAGACGGCATCGATTTACAAATAGATACTTTCGAAAATTATAAAAAAACTCATATCGAAGTCTTTACCGAAGAAGGTGAAGAAATTATAGGTAAGCCTATTGGCCATTATATTACTATAGAATCTGAGCATTTAAAAGAAAATGATCCGGAAATCCATAAAGAGATTATCGAAGAAGTAGCGGATTGTCTTAAAGGTCTCTTACCCACTCACACCGGGACATTAAAAGTCTTAGTGATTGGCTTAGGTAACAGGCAAGCTACCCCCGACACTTTAGGTCCCTACGTATGCGATAAAGTCCTAGTTACTAGACATCTAGCCGAATTTGTCCCGGACGCTATTGATGAATCCGTTTGTCATCTCAGTAGCTTAGCTCCGGGTGTTATGGGCTTAACAGGCATAGAAACGAGCGAAGTTGTAAAGGGTGTGTGTGACCATATAAACCCGGACTGCATTATAGCTATCGATGCATTGGGCGCAAGAAGCGCCTCCAGAATAAATTCTACTATTCAAATTAGCAATACAGGTATTTCTCCAGGGGCCGGCATCGGTAATAAACGTAAAAAATTAAACTGCGAAACCATGGGCTGTCCCGTGATTGCTATCGGTGTACCTACCGTCGTTGATGCTGCAACTTTAATAAACGACACCATGGACACTCTCATCGAAAGCATGTTAGCTGAATCTATCAATACAGAATTTTATTCTATGCTTCGAGATTTGGGTGACCAAGAAAAATACTCTCTCATCCGAGAAGTGATAACTCCAACTATTGGTAATCTATTTGTTACCCCAAAGGATATGGATGAGGTTATTATGTATTTAGGCAATGTTATAGCAAACGCAATAAATATCGCTGTGCATCCTGGAATTACTATTGACGATGTCAATAAATATAGATATTAGTAATAAAATCTTGGACTTGCGTATAGAATATATAATAGATTGCAAAGGAGGAGTCGATATATGCAAGCCCAAATTATATCCATAAAAAAATACTTTAAGACAACATTTATTTATCATGCTTTACTTTCATTGTTTTTATTTGCTACCATGCTTAACACTTATCATGACATGGAAATTAAAAATGAAAGTTCTCAAGACTTATTTTTTGTTAAAACTGCCCTACCAGCTTTGGACACAATTTATACTACCGAATTTGCATTAGAGACTTATATAGATAACATAACCGGTATACTAATAAAAAGTCCTTTGAGCTATATACATACAGCAATGCCATTTACTAAAATGTTACCTATTCAATTTAAAAGTGGTGGGATAGTAAGCTTTTTTACCCTCCCCGAAGTTCATGAAATGATAAACTTGGACAAGAATAATGAATTTACCCCAAGTTTTTTAGAGCCAGAAGCCCATGAAGTAAATACAGAATTGCTAAATAATTATAAACATCTTTTAGCCGAGTACTACAGTGGTGATACTTCCTTAGAAGTGGATGAAGAACTTTTAGAATATTTAGGTTTTGATTTCGAAAAAATGGCCCATCAGCCTTTAAATATTAATACTGATGTAGATGGCCCCCATGTCCTAATTTTCCACACTCATGCTTTTGAGCTTTACGAAGGTGAAGAGAATGGTTATTACGCTGATAACGGTGTTGTAAAAGTTGGTGAAGAACTTAAAAGAGTCTTAGAAAGTAAATACGGATTGGAAGTTATGCACGTCAAAACCATGTTCACTCCAACCGTAACAAACGCATACGAAGAAACTGAAAAAGTTATTGAAACAATAATAGATATTAATCCGTCCTTACAACTAGCTATAGATATTCATAGAGATGGGTTACAACCCGGATCCGCTAAAGTCGTTGCCGAATTTAATGGCCAGGATACCGCTAAACTGATGTTTGTAAACGGTCTCAGCCTAAAAAGAACTATGTCCGGAGATATAGTACCACACAAAAGTTTGGATAATCCATATTTGCAAGATAACCTGACCCTATCTCTTCAAGCTTATATTCAGGGATTAACTTATTATCCTGAACTTATGCGTAAGAATTTTTTAAAGTCTTATCGCTATAGCACTCATATGTTGCCCTATTCTATGCTTATAGAAGTCGGTTTCAATAATAATACTAGACAAGAAGCCTTGAATACTGTAGAACCTCTTGCTGACATAATCGGTAAAGTCTTCGAACTAAAAGAAAAATAATCTACACTTGCAAGATAACCTGACCCTATCTCTGCAAACTTATATTCAAGGATTAATTTACCAGACAAGCCGTAAAGCCCCTAGCTTTAGCTATGGGGATATAAGGCTATTAAAATTTTTTCAAAAGATGTTTATATCTTTTATTTTTTGGATATACTTTAGATACAACTGAATATAGACGGTTGCTAGAAGTAGTCATTTTTAGCGTAAAATATTCAATGCACCGAAAATGTTTCTAAAGTGAAACACGACAAGAAAAAGTCGTTAAAACGATTTCTTAAAGACTCAGTGTCTCGGATACATGGTAAAAGTGTATCAGCATACAAGAC
>LNZM01000091.1 GCA_002007295.1 Candidatus Epulonipiscioides saccharophilum
TTCGGAGTATTATGGACAACCTTTCAAGGCGTTACCCTATCATTCGATTGTTCAGATTATTAGTTCTTTTAATCTTATATTTCAAGATTTAGACGATACTTTTCATATCGCAACGTGTCGCACTTTAGTGTATATCCATCTAGTACTACTATTTTCATGATATTTCCTCTTTCTGATTCTTTTATATTTATATTTCGCTAAGATCAAGTGCGTCGATGCGCTCTTTTTACTCTATCCGTATAGTCCTCCTCTCTGAGAAGGCTATAATAATTCTTTAGCAGTTTTTATAATATTTTCTACGGTTATACCATTTTTGGCCAGCAATCTTTCGTATGGCGCAGACTCTCCAAATTGATCTTGTATTCCTATTCTCCTAACGATACCTTGGCCCATTTCGGCCACTACTTCACAAACAGCGCTGCCCAGCCCATTTAGGATATTATGATCTTCTACAGTTATTATTTTTCCTGTATTTCGAATCGCTTCTTTCACTGCTTTTATATCCAATGGCTTAATCGTGTGCATATCTAGCAACGTTACACTTATTCCGGACGAACTCAGTTCTTGCGCCGCAACATAGGCTAAATTCAACACATCTCCATTTCCTATAATCGTTATATCTTCCCCGTCCATCAACTTATTAGCTTTACCCAATTCAAATGTACTGTTCTCATCATATATAACCGGAATTGGATCTCTCGTAAATCTTAAATAAACCGGCCCATAATATTCAGCAGCAGCTCGAACTAATTTTCTCGTAGCATAATAATCTGCCGGCATACAAACGGTCATATTCGGAATAGTTCTTAATATTCCCATATCTTCTATACCCTGATGACTGGCCCCATCATTAGCTGGCGTAAATCCGCCATGTGAACATGCGATCTTTACATTTAAATTCGGATAACACACTTCTTGGCGGATTTGCTCACTCATTCTCATCGATCCAAATACCGCATAACTCGTTACAAATGGTATCTTCCCAGTTGTGGCTAATCCAGCAGCAACGCCACAAGCATTTTGTTCGGCTATCCCTACATTTATATGCTGTCCCGGTAACTCTTGGCTAAATGGTACCGTCTTACACGATTTCCCGATATCACAGTCTACCACATATATACTCTTATTCTCTCTTCCTAATTCTAATATTTCATCTCCATACCCATCTCTGGTTGCTATACACTTTTCCAATTTAAAAGCCCTCCTTTATATCTTTATCGCTTGGACATATTCTTTCTTATTTGGTGCCATTCTATGCCCATCTTTCGTTGCTATATACTTTCTAATTTAAAAGCCCTCTTTTATATCTTTTATTGCTTGGGTGTATTCTTTTTCGTTTGGTGCCATTCCATGCCACATCACCACGTTTTCCATAAACGATACACCCTTGCCTTTTATCGTTTTTCCGACTATACATTTTGGCTTGCCGCTTTTTTCCCTTGCTGCTGTTAAAGCATCGACTATTTCTTCCATGTTATGCCCATTTATTGTGTATGTTTCAAAACCAAATGCTTCAAACTTTTTTGCTATGTCCAAAGTAGGCATTACTACATCACAGCTATTGTCGTTTTGTAAATTGTTATTATCTATGATAACGACCAAATTATCTAATTGATATTTTGATGCTGTCTGCGCCGCTTCCCAGACTTGTCCTTCGTTCGTTTCGCCATCACCTAGCAACGTAAATACTCGATAATCTTTCTCATCCCTTTTTCCGGCTATAGCCATCCCAACGGCGACCGATATGCCCTGGCCAAGTGAACCCGTAGATATGTCTATCCCTGGGCATCTCTTCATATCTGGATGGCCTTGTAATATCGAGCCTTCTTGTCGTAGAGTGAATAAATTTTCTTTCGCAAAATATCCTTTTAGCCCTAAACAAGTGTATAGAACTGGGCATACATGGCCCTTCGATAATACAAATCGATCTCGGTCTTCCCATTTCGGATTCTCCGGATCGACCTTCATTTCATTGAAATATAACGCCGTCATAAAATCTGTCGCTGATAAACTTCCTCCCGGATGCCCCGATTGCGCTTTGTATATCATTTCTAGTAAGGTTAGCCGAATTGTTTTTGCCTGCTCTTGTAACTTTTTTACTAATTCTTTATCTGCCATAATATTTCCTTTCTATTATTAATTCTATTTTATTAACCTCTCAGTCACTTCGTGACAGCTCTCCTAGAAGGAGAGCCTAGTCTGCTATTTATTCATTAATTCATGGATTCTTTCCATACCTGATCGGCCAATTTTAAATATTGGTACTTTCAACTCATCATGTTCTAATAAACTCATTGAAATTTGCGCACATGCTATACAATCCACTTCATCCGCTAAACTATATAAATGCTCTCTGATCATCGCATCATGTTTCGGTCTATCTCCTGCACATAACACATCAAAGGCTCCATCCGCCACTCGAATCACGATCTCTATCTCTTTTCCTTGCTCTGCTGCTTTCTCTCTTATAACCCTTTCTATCGCTGCTGGACTCGTTGGCAACGTTGCTATTATTCCTATTTTTTTACCAGCGGCCACCGCCATTTCAGCTACGGGTTCCTCAATATTTATTATCGGAATATTTAAAAATGGCTTTATCCATTTTGTCGCCATATTAACTGACGTACACGTTACGATTATTCCATCGGCTCCCGATTCCTCGGCCGCTTTTGCGTAATTTAACATTCTAGACGCAGTCTTTGGGCTTACACATCCATCATCTAATGTTGACCTTAGTAGGCTATCATCCATTATATTAAATACCGTTAAGTCGCCAACTTCATCGGCGTATTTTTTTACGTGTGGTGTGTATATTATATCCATGAAATTGTTTACCGTATTAATTGTGTAAAGTTTCTTTGCCATTTTTTAAACTCCTTTTTGCTATATGATTTTATTTTATAGTATAATTTGCCAAGTAATATTATGCAAGGCTCCTATATAAAATTTTTGCTTTAACTGTATAATATCCTGACAAAGAATAGAAAGGATGAAAAAATGAACAACATATTATTAATTGAAAAAAATAAAATGCTATGCAACAACATAGCGGATATATTTCAGCGTGACAACGATGTCTATATCGTTCACAATCTAGATAGCGCCATAGATGTCCTTAGAAACGTAGACATCTCTCTAATCATTATCGGCCTCGAAGGCCCAGACGCTCTCGACTTAATAAAACGCATACATCGGGACAGCTGCATAAGTATAATAGTTTTAACTTCTCCAGGATCAGAATATAATGAGATTGTCAAATTAGAAATAGGTGCTACTGACTGCATTAAAAAGCCTATAAAAACCGATATCCTAAGAGCTGTAGTTAACAATCAACTAAAAAAGTTTAACAATTTAAAATATAGATTTGACTATGAAAAAAATAATTTTTATGTAAATGGTAAAAAAGTCGCTTTAAACTTAATCGATAAAAAAATGCTACGCATTCTTCTAAAGCATAATGGGATCGTAAGCAAAAATGCATTCACAAGAGCTGTTTGGGGTCAATCCACAGTCACTGATCAATATCTTTATAACTCGGTCGCCTCCTTACAGGCTAAATTAGCCCTAGGTAAATCTATAGAAATTATTTCGACTGCTGGATTTAAGTGGATAGCCGATCAACATCGTTAAGCATTACAGAAGAACCCCGCTGTCTTTATAAAATTGAGAGGAAGCTATGCCCCATCCCGGATGGAGGCTAAGTGCGTCCCTCAGTTTTCAGCTTCGTTGACAGTTCCATTGGTCAACAACTTAGATATTAGGCATAAAAAAAGAAGCCTATCGTGACGAAAGACTTCGTAAACGTGATGATATCAGTTATTATATCATTGAAATTTTTAAGTGTCTTACCACCGGGATTTCTTGCGAATTTTGAAATTTTTAAGTGTTTCACCACCGATACTCTTTTGCCAGTATCTTTTTTTGATGTTTGAAATTTTCAGGTGTTTCACCACCGATATTACTACATCATTCTTATCATTTGCAAAAAATTTGTAGTTACCACCAGAACTAGCCGGATTTTAGAGTGTCTTACCACTCGATTTTAGAGTGTTTTACTAGCGGATTTTAGGGTATTTTACCACTGAATTTTAGAGTGTCTTACCACTAGATTTTATGTGTTCCATCACAAATAATTCATGTTGGTCACATGGCTTAAACTATTCAGTTGCGTAGGTGTTGTTTATAGGATTTTAAATCCTCAACTTTACTTACTACACTTAACAATTAACGCTCCCCTAAACAAATATTCAGTTCTTGCAGTTAAGGATCTGCAATCTCCTCAACTATAAATATTCTATTAAAAGCAACGAAAATCGTTACTTAATTGTAAGCAGTTTTATCATAACATACGGATTAATTTTTGTCTAGTACCTTTTTCGTTTTTTTTCTAAAATTTTCTATAATTTTCTCAAAATTTGTCTTAATATAGTCTAAAGAACATATCAATATATATTCTATTGAAAATTTTTTATCAATTTTTTAGAAAAGCTATATTAAAATCGAAAATAAATAGGAATATTTTGTCAAAACATTTTACGATTTTTATATCCTAGCAAAATTATTCTCTAATCCAAATGCCGGTTGCCCAGACTAATTTAATCGCATCGCCACTGATCGGATGGAATAAGCAGCAAAATTATTCTCTAATCGATATAGCCCCAGTCGGACAGACTAAAAAGCAACTACCACACTCATCGCATTTGCTCCCGTTTATTTGATATTGTACCTCTATTTCGTGTATAGCATCGAACGTGCACTCATCATGACATCGGCCACATTTTATACAGTTGCCCTTTATTGTTAATCCGGCCGGCTTGCTCAGAAAATTACCATAGCTAAATCTAGTCCTTAATACTTTGTGATCCATATTTTTTTTCTCAAAATCGTATTTAAATATCTCGCCGGCAAACTTTGTTATGCAGAACGTTACCATCGTCGGATATCTTTCTTGATCTTTCACACAATACTCAAATAGACTATTCTTTTTTGCCTTCTCCTTTATTTCTGGCATGTCAATTTCTATAACATCCCCCGTAAGTCTCGCTGTATATCCCGGCTCAAAATATAAATTCCCATCCTCTAATTCTGTCACTTCGGTGCTGGCCGACATACCGCAGATAGAAATTTTTCCTGTATCCACCAGTTGTTTGTAAAATGGCTTCGAGGTCATGGTCATAAAATAAACACCTTGTTCGTCATAGCCTCTTAAATGCGCTATTCTTGTTTCTGGATATCCGGCCTCATTTATTGTAGCAAAAGTTAAACATCCGATCTTGTCGAATGTATCGTAAATTTCTTTGATTGTCATATTCATGTTAAATAAATCCTTTCTATTCTATATTCTTTCGACTAGGATATTATCCTGATTAATATTTTTATTAAAGATAATTGCTACTAAATCATTTCTCATGAGTAACTCAAATTTGAAAACATACTTTTTTCCACTGCCGTTTTGATATAAATTATAAACCTTCCTCTAAAATTTTCAATAGATTCGATTAAGCGTAAAAAAATGTAGAATAGTCGTAATGCGGATGTAACAACAAATATAGTATAATACAAATAAATAGGTTATATCGTAGATTGACACATTAATACAGGTCCGAAAAAAATGCTTAGCTTCTATATATAAGGATGAGCGGAATGCTTTTTTCTGTCAATGATTTTTGCGTAGCTAAGTTTCAGTGCAAAGTTCAAGTGCTAAATTCGATTAAACGTAAACAAAATTTAGAATAGTCGTAATGTGGATGTAACAATAAATATAGTATAATACAAATAAATAGATTACATCGTAGATTGACAAATTAATATAGGTCCGAAAAAAAATGCTTCGCTTCTATTATAAGGACGATAGGAATGCTTTTTTCTATCAATGATTTTTGTGTAGCTAATTTTCAGTACTAAGGTCAAGTTTAATTTTTGAGTTATATCGTAAATTGACAAGTTAATATACGTCCCAAAACAAATGCTTAGCTTCTATTATAAGGACGATAGGAATGCTTTTTTCTGCAAATCACATGAGTAACTAAAACTAGAAGTCACGCTTTCTCCCTCCGTCACTTCGTGACACCTCCCCCGCAATTTTGTTTTCTATGGGAATTGTCGCCGAAAGCTATCGTTAGATGACAGAATCAGAGCATGAGCCTTCAATTTTTGAGGTGCCCCTTAATATATTTTCAAAAATTCTCTCAACTCTGCCGTCTTTGGATTATCCAAACATGATCTGTCACCTTGTTCTACTATCTTACCATGTTGCAAAAATATAAAGTAGTCCGCAAAATCTTTTAAAAAATCCATCTCATGTGTCACAAATATAAAGTGTCTTCCATCCTTTTTTAAACTCGTTATCGCCTTTAACACTTCATTCGTCATCAATGGATCCAACGCTGCCGTCGGTTCATCTAAAAATATTAAGGATGGATTCGTCGCCAACGCCCGAGCTATAGACGCTCTTTGTGCCTGCCCACCCGATATTTCCGCCGGCTTCTTGTTCGCTTCATTCGTTATTCTTAATTGCCTTAGTAGCCGAGCTATCTTATAATTGCACTCTTTTTTGCTGTATTTCTTCACCTTGTGCAATATTAATTCTATATTATCATGCACACTTAAATGCGGAAACAAATTATGCTTCTGAAATACTACTCCTATTTTGGCTTGAAATTCTTTCTTATTAGTTATGGGCGATAATCCATTGATCGTAATATTCCCATGTTCTGGATCTTCTATCCCGCTTAACAATCGTAGCAATGTCGATTTCCCACATCCCGATTCCCCTATTATTCCTATCGAATTTATTTCCGATATCTCCAGATTTAAATCATCTATCACTGTCGATACCCCATACACTTTTGTTAAATTATTTATTTTTATGTGCATTTAAATAATAACCTCCTTTGTCTACTGCGAAAACTTTTTCGATATTATTTTTGCCAATAATGATAGAGGTATCGTTACTACTAAATACATAAGCCACATCACATAATATCCTTCTATAAATGCATAGCTCTTGCTAGATATTACCGTCGTCATATACGTTATTTCCG
This sequence comes from Candidatus Epulonipiscioides saccharophilum, assembly GCA_002007295.1. Classification (GTDB taxonomy): domain Bacteria; phylum Bacillota; class Clostridia; order Lachnospirales; family Cellulosilyticaceae; genus Epulonipiscioides; species Epulonipiscioides saccharophilum. Next base: position 7,044 of record LNZM01000091.1, read on the forward strand.
GAATCGAAATAACATTTAACAACGCTGATCCTTTTATTACGCTGGATAAATTATTTACTAAAGAAGGAATAAAGGGACGAATTATTTGGGGGATAATAACGTAACGATATTTTTCATGCCACTTAAAATCATATAAGTCCATCACTATGTACTGTTCACTCGTCACTACAGCGGCCGTACTCTCGTAGGCGTTCGCCACATACGGGCTATTATACAATATCATCGCCAATACTCCCAATATTAGCTTATTATCACTTCCTATTAATTGCCCAAATGGATACACAACTAAAAATATCATCACCAACAATGGCGTTCCCATTATTATCTCACTAAATACTGCGGCTATATACTTCAAATAGGCTATTTTCGACCGCAACATTACAAAAATTACGAATCCTAAAATAAGTGTACCGATTAAAGTAATAAGACTTAAAGCTATAGTGTTAAAAAAGGCTTCCAACAATAATTGATAGTTAGACAAAATTAATTCATATCTTGGATCTTTTATTGTAAATCTAATTGCTAAAAATATGATTACTACAAAACTTAAGATTACAAGAGCACATTTTTTCATTTCGGATTGTTTATTCATCTACTTTACTGGCTCCGTTATAAAATCTAGCCCAACTTCGTCGTTTTGCAGAAACTCGGCTATTATTGGATCGTATTTTTCGGCCATTTGTTCGTACAATCCACCTTCGGCGTACATCGACTCTATAAACTCGTTCGCCTTTGCTAGCATTTCCGTATCTCCGAGTCTTACCGCAAAGTTTGAGCCATCCTGATTTTTTATGCCCGCATAAACTATTGTATTCTCCGGATCTGCTGCTTGAAATGAGAATACTTCGTTCGATGCTATCAACACATCACTTTGCCCCTTCGATATCTCTATCAATCCTGTTCCTATCTCTGTCACTTCCGTTACTTCGACCCCTTTACTTTGCGGATAATATACACCTTTAGTTCCGGCCAATCCGATGAATTGTGCATCGGGGAGAGCGAAAAATTCTTCTTCCGTCATTTTTTCGTCTACTCCGTTCGCTTCCGCAAATTCTTTATTCACTAACGCTAACGTATATGTATATCTATATGGTATGCTAAAATCCGCCTTCTTCGCTCGCTCATCTGTCCTCGCCATATCGGCTATTAAAATGTCTACATCTCCCGTTTCTAAGGCCGGTAACAATAAACTAAAATCCGTATTCACTATCTCGACTTCTTGGCCAATAAATTCTCCAAAGGCCTCCGCTATTTCTACCTCAAATCCGGCCGGCTCTCCTTCTTCATCTACATACGAAAACGGCGGAAACTTTAAGTCTACTCCTACTCTTAATTTGTCCTCCTCTTCGGTTCCTCCACATCCGGTTAATCCTATCATCATTATACTTGCACTTAGTAATAATCTTATTATTTTTTTACTCATCTTTTTTTCTCCTCTTTATTAAAATTGAAAACTAATGGTATCAGTATAACTTTTTTTCCCTCTTTTGTAAAGTAGGTACATTCTTTTCATTTGGTAACACTATTGTAACTAGTAACAAAAACTTTTATGTATGCTTTCTCCCCACATACATGGGAACTTAAGAAAATTAACTTTTGATGCAGTTAACATGCTAAGGTTAATAACCAAAACTTTTATGCACGCTTTCTCCCTCCGTCAGCTTACGCTGACACCTCCCCCGCAATTTTGTGAAAACGCAGAGAAGTCTCTTTACGGATAGAATTTAGTATAACTTTTTTCCCCCTCTTGTAAAGTAGGTACATTCTTTTCATTTGGTAACACTATTATAACTAGTAACAAAAACTTTTATGTATGCTTTATCCCCGGGAAGTTATCACCAGATGATGGAAGAAAAATATTATCTGGTAAAAATTTAAACGTTAAGAATTAAGGTGGCGGATGATGGACTAGGCATTGATAACTAAGGAGTAGCGTGCACTTAAGCCTTCCTCTTGAGGAAGGTGGCCGCGAAGCGGACGGATAGAGTTGCAGCGAAGCTACGCACTTGACCTTGTCTTAAGTTCTCAGCTATGGAATCTAGGGCGGGAGAATTTGGAATCTTTTACAAAATTCATTAAGTTTTTCCAGATCTGTCCGATACTCTTTATTAGACACTTTGGTTTTCTTTCTATTCACAATATTTTTTTGCTACATATTTTTTATTTTCTTTCTAAAGAAAACTGTGTTCTATTAACATGATTATAATCTATGAGATAAAGGAGATTGATTTATGTCTTTATTTAAAAAATACCAAAAACAAATAGCTCTCGCTTTAATTACTTCCGGTGTTATCAGTTCTTATCCTATTAATGTACAAGCTACGGAGGAACTAAGCTCGGTTACAGTTAAATCTCTCGCAGACGCTGAGGCCGAAGCTCCTAAATTAGGCTTACCTGCTAAGCCAAGCATTAATATTGGTGCACCACGATCAACTGCGGATCAAATACTTGCCGCAAATACTAACGAAAGTAACGTAGGCGCTACAGGAACCACAACAACCATGGGAGATTATGAAATCCTCGGCACAATTGTAGCTAAAGCGATCAACTACGCACAAGCGATGAACATATCCAAAATTGGTGGAATCGAATTTAATGGCGGGGCGACCGATCCAATAAAAGACCCTTCCGATCCTAATGAAGCCACAAAAAATGCTCCAGCTCAACAAAAGTATTTGGATACTAGTATTTCTGACTCTAGCGAAGCTCACGCAAAATTAATGGCCTTCTTTAAGCCAACTGTACAATCTATTAGTTCATCCTTAAACGTAGATGATCTTAAAGAAATTAGAACAACATTAAATAACCTAGTTAATAATGTCGAAGCCCTAACAACAATAGAAGACGCGACTGGCCATGATTATTACGTAGCATTGGCTGAGTTACTTCAATATATCGATACCATCGACGCCCACATGGACATGGCTCCGGCTTTGCCAACTTCTCTCATAGTTGAGTCCAATTCAAAATCCACCGTTGCGCCGGCTGCCTTAGATCCTAATTTTACACTTGACGGAGGCGCAGTTACTAATCCTGCTGGGACTAACCCTGATCTTCTTGTATTAGAAACTCGACCTATTCACGTAAGTCAATTTAAAGGCAACGACGTTCCTACTAACGAACATTGGATCAGCGACAGCATTTATGACGACTTAAAAGAGGCTATTGACGAAGCTACAACGATAGCTCAAAATGTTCATTCATCCGCTTTATTTGCGACCGAAGCTTTAGCAAATACAAAAACTATTGGAGCTATAGTAAATTTAAATCTCAAAGACACAAGTGCTAATCCGGTTGTCGATGGAATTGTACTTAACCCTGCTCATAGCCGTGATCCTTATGCTAGCACACAAACAGTGGCTACACCAGGCGACAAATCATTTGGAACACCGCAAGGAACGGACGACAATTATTCTGAACTTGATGATTTGACGGATGCATTAACAAACTTGAAGGACGCTTACACAGCCTACGTGCGCGATACTGCAACTCAAAAAGGAACGGCTGAAATAGCTAAGAACGTATTAAATGCGCAAGCAAAACTTAAGGCCACCATGGCTATGTCCGGAATGCCTGGTATATGGGATGCGACAAATAAAAAAGCTAAATCAATCACAGATTTAATTACCAGTTTAAACTCTTTAGTAACTACCGCTGACGAAGGAAATATAGGAACAGCCGATACTAATAATTCAGCGCCAAATACTGTGCTATCACAAGACAATAAAATTTATGTATATGTAAGAAAAGCAACTTCGGCTGACATTACCAATACTGCAGATGTACAAGACTTCCGTTATTTAAGTTCTGGCACAGCTATCGATGCTGCCGCAGTAACGGCGGGCACATTAATTGTTTGTACGCCAGACGAAGCTGAGGACATAGCTTTGTATCAAGCACCAACAGCAACAGGACATGATTTAACTGCCCATTGTGCACCGTTAGTTACTTACGGAGACGATAAATATTTTATAGCACCAATGATCAAAGAAAGTTCAGATCATGTTCCAACTTGGTTTTTAGGCGGTGAGTATCAAGTTGCAGGAACTCCAACTACGGAAAAAACAGCGGGGACATATATAACTACGGCGGAAGCGACCGAGCAACTGAAGGCTATCCATACAGCGATAACCACGTACAAACTATATGATAATGTACAAGATAACGGTGATCCTTATACTGAGCTAGACGATCTAATGGGCGAAATCGAAGCCGCAGACGACAACTTATCGGATTTCATAGACGACACATTAAATGAGAGAATCGAAACTATATTAGATGATATTCACAAAACTGGAACAGGTCAATTAAAAGATTCTGCTTATTTAACTCTACAAAAATTAATGTTCCATCTTGGCATGGCTACTGATGATAGCGGTACATTCACACTAGATACAGATCTAGATGAAAGTTTTGGTCTTCCGTATCAAGGTAATGAGACTTATGACGAGGCTGATCTTTCAACATTACGAGCAACGCCGACAGCTTCATTTGAGTTAGAAAAAAATGCTCAAGGAAATGATTGGGCTGACTTTATGGCAAATGGAAACGGAACAGATACTGCTCCAGAATCAAGAAAATTCCACAATGTTTCCGATGTTTATGGTATAAATTTAGCAAAAGCTGATACATGGGTAACTCAAGAAGAACACAATACTCTTTATACAGAAGCCAAAGAAGCTTACGAGTTCATTAAGACAATCGATGATCATACTGACGGCCAACCTGAATTAGTAGAATACAAAAAGACGACTACTTCAGCAATTCAAGAGCATATAGATGATTTAATCGAGGCGATCGAAAACTACGACGACGCAGCAGAAGATGGAAACTTAGAGGCGTTAAAAAAAGATTATGATAAATTGAAAGCTCAAGTTGGCCAAAAAGAGAATACTCCGAGTGGTGGATTGAAATATTTAGAACTTCCTACAATTAACAATGGTAAAATTGATACTGCACGAACTTTAGTATCGGCTAATAAAATAGCAATTTCAGATGAAGGTATTTTCAAAATTACTACCGAATCTATGACAGTCGACGAAAACCCATCCGGTAGTGCGGTAATCGAGCAAAAACAACTTTTTGTAGCAAATGACCATACGCACTGGGTAACTCCGGCCGAAGTAACTGCTCTTCAATCGCCGTTACAAATCGCTTCCGATCTTAAAAATTTATTGGATTTGGTTTACGATTTTGCGACACCAGGAGCTAAAGATTTCTCTAGTTTAACCACAGAGCAAAAAGCAACGTTCGCCGCATTTGGTAAAGTTTTCTATGAGGAAACCGAAAACGATGCCGCCTATTCTATATCCCCAATCACGGATAATTTAAAAGACGCTATCTATACTTTCGAAACAGCAGCCGAAAAAGAAGCGCTCGAGCCGACTCAATATACTACACCAAGATCAGAATTACGAACTCTTCTTTGGGGCGGTACAAATTCAGCAAGCCCAGCAGATAATTCCATAAGAAAAATTGTAAAAACTAAAGTTATCCCAGCTACAACTAACGGCGGAGAAGATACAGTTCACGTTTATTTAGCTGAAGATATAACTCCACCTGAAACTACTGGTACGCCAGGGCCAAGAACTCTTGTAGTATCAAAAGATAGTGGAGTAACTTTCGAAATCTTTAATGAATCTGATAATACATGGTCAAATGGCGGCTTACTTGTTGCTGGTACTAAATTTGGAACTAACGGAAAGCATTTAATCGGTGCAGCTACTAAATGGATAAGCCTAGACGCTTTAAAAACATACGGTAACGCAATCCTTGCAGCTGAAAAAACTTTGGCCGATAGTGTACCAACAGCAAAAGTAATTGCTAGTCCAGGAGCCAGTGCAACCGAGCCATCCGAAGACGCGGTAAAAATTGACGAGGCTAAACTTGTAACAGCCGACACGACAACGTACACAGCAATAAGCGAGTTGTCGACAGAAACGTTAAACGCAATCAAAGCAGGAACTTATTTTTCAAGTGCTAAAACAACTTTAGAGGGCGCAAAAACAACTTTTACAAATGCCCAAACAACGATTTCAGCTGACAGCGCTGTGGCCAAAGCTCAAAAGGCATTAGCTGACTTTAAAACAAAATTAGGAACAGCGAATGCAGGTGCAGACGGTTCGGATTCAAAAGCAAATGGCTATATAGTTGGAAATGCTACGGCGGGAGATGGAGACAAAATAATTGTTGCAGCAATTAAAAATAATGCTGGCAACGTAACTGGATATTTCCCAATCAACGTTCACCAATCCGAAGATGGAATAGCGAGAGCAGACAATAAAGGAATTTTAGATCTTGAAATTGCTAGCAGTGTGACTGATAAAAAAATAGACACATTTGTAAACAAGGCGACCATTACTGCGTTAAGCGATGCCTTTTTAGCTGTAGATAGCTTGATCACAAAAGTTGAGACAGACTTGGCTAGTGATACTGATAGATCAGCGATGATAGAAAACTTAAACGTAGGCGCAAAAGAAACTCCTTACTTAGAAACAACAACAGAATACACAACCCTAAAAGGTCTTATCGAGTCCTACTCACCAACAGAGTCTAAGGCCGGAGCTTATAAGACTGCAGTTGAAAACATAGCTCCGCCTACTGATAAAACTGGATTACTGGATTTACTTAAAAAGGACGTAATACCTGGCAGTGGAATTAGTGCAGACACAGATATTCCGTTAAAATTCGTAACGTCTGGCGACATTACTACTCTTGTATTCGATGAGTCAATAGCTCAATATTCATTAGATGGGTTATATAAAGCGAACGCCGACGGAACAGCAGTTAATCCTCAAGAGGATTTAGAGAACTCTCCGGCTAAATGGGTAAATCCAACATCAACTACAAACTTAATTAATGCCTTGAAAGCAATGAATACTCTTGTTACAGAAGCAAACGCTGTTACAAGTAGTTCGACTACTAATAATAAAGCTATGAAAGATCATATAGCAGCATTTATTTTAGATAACGATTACTTTACTAAAACGTCCAAATACACAGATCGTACAAATGCACTAAACGCATTTAAAGTTGGCACAGTAGAAGTTATTGATCATGAAGACTTAAGTGGTCTTGTTACTAAAGCAAAAAAACTTCTTTATGGAGAAGACGGAACAGTTGGTGGAACAAACAAAGATTTATTAATAAGTGCAATAGAAGGAAAAGATCTATTAACCTTAGATGAGCTGAAAGCCGCAGACAAAGACGGAACGGCTGGCCTAAGCGAAACAGAGATAGCTACATTAGGAACAACAGGTCAGTTAAAATATGTAACAGCAGACTATGCTAAAACATTAACCGATTCCATTACAGAAGGCGAAAACACAGAGCTAGATCAGGAGGGAAAAACAAAAGCTGCGAAAGCCTTAGCGGTGGCCATAAATAAATATGAAGCAGAATTGAAAACCATGGATATCACATCCGATAATCACGAGATCGCTTTGTATAATTCTTATGTTTCTATAAAGCCTGTATTATATTATACCGATAGTAAAGACGCAGAACAAAAAGTAATGTCGGATAATAAAAACGGTGCCAATACTGAAATTGGCAAAAAATGGTTAGCTCCAAAAGAATACGAAAAAGCTGACGAAACCTATACGGACATCGAATCACTCTTAGCAAATACTAGCCATACTAACGTAGCCAGATTTATAAACGACGCTTCCGACTTAATCGAGGACGCTCAAATCGTTGCTACCTACGAGCCTAAAGAAGGAACACTCGATCCAACTTTAGCCGCACAAATCGATACAGCACTTGGTAACTTGGCCAACGCGATCAACTCTTTAGCTTCTACTATCGGGGCCAATGAGTATATTGTCGAAGAGAATAAGGAATTAACCGAAAACAAAAACACTGTTAAAGACACCGAAAATATGATTTATCCTAGCTTCCTCTTAGGTACTGACATCGAAGGTTCGGACAGCGCCGACGACAACGATTTACTTCCAGACGCAGGTAAAAAATGGTTGCCTCCGGTCAAAATAAATGAAGCTAGATCAAGCATAAGCACAGCCCTAAATACTTATAAGAATAGACAATCTCTCGTTATAATAAATAACAAAACTACAGAATTAAACACCTTAGTATCCACTTTAAAATCTACCGCTCAATTCGGATCCAAAGGTATCTATGACGACGTAGCTAAGCATATCGAAAAATATCTTATCCTTATGACTGATGGTTTAGCTAAACAAAACGATACTACTGACAATAATGGAGTAATCACAACCTATTCAGAAATTATACCATTAGGCAAAATAAGCAGAGAGGAAAATGGAGAAGAAGTTTGGCCAATCAATTACTGGGCTTCACCAGAAGAATATATGGCTATCATGGCAGTGTATATGGAATGCGACAATATACTAGCAAACAAAGCGAATTTAGTAGATCGAAAAATAACGCTACCGCTAGCAGACTTGATAAATTACTATAGTAAAATCAAAACAGCCTTCGAAAATTTCTACGCTGTCGATATAACAGGGGCCAACATAGAAGGCAAAACATCCAAAGTCCAAACCGGTACTAAAGGCATATTAGACGGAGTTTTAACCGCCGAAATAACGAAGGCAGAAGCTCAAGTTAACGGCTTATGCTTTATTCTTGGGACAGAAATCGAAGGTTATACTGGTACATCGACTGTTGATGATCCATTAACCGAGTTCTACGTAAGTGCTAACGGATTAGATGTACCAGCTAATTACCGATGGTATGATTTAGCCGATGTCCAAACTTATGTTGATGCCATAAAATTAGCCAAAGAAACTAAACCAGCTACGCCAGAAATACTTAATAGCTTAAAAGACGCAATCGCAAATTTTGAAACTAAACTTCAACCAGTTTCTAGCGGAAACACAGATCCAGTAGCGCAAGAATTTTTAGCGGCTCAAACCAAAGCCAAAGCTGCTTTAAAAATCGCTTATAACTTAATCGGATTCACTTTCGATGAAGATTCCTATACAACTTCAGCAGACGTTGAGGACAATACAGAAGCAACTTTCGATGCTAATTTACAAGCACCAACTGGTATGACATTTAATTTCATAAAAGAAAGTGAATCAGGAAACGGAACGGATATATCAGAGATTAATTATTGGGTAGCCCCTGAGAAATTCGAAGAGTATAAAGAAAAACTGGCAGGATTTGTCAATTTAGCAAAAACAGCCGAAGATAAAGAGTCGTTAACAAAAATAATCACCGGCCTAACTTCAACAGTACATTCTTTGATGAATAGCGCTTATAGAATGGGCGTTGGATCCTTAGAAAATATGGCTATAGCAGAAAATGATTTAAGAAAGTTAGTAACCAAATGTTTATTCTTAAGAGACGGTAAAAAGCATGAAGATAACGATACTTATAACCCAATATTTGATGGTTCACCAGAAGATTCTCTTTATACAACTTATTGGCCAAATTTACATGCAGACGGATATATATTGTCCGCCAGTATGAATGGGCGAGATGTTTCTAAACAAGGCTATTGGGCTATGACTATGCTATATTACAACTTCTCGGCTAACTTAAATGCAGCCATGAATTTAGTGAATCGAATCACGGCTAAAGAAGGCGTTACTATTTCGAACGTTGAACAGATTATCGCTAACTTGAATAAAGTCTTGAATTATGTAGCTCCTAACGGTAAGCCGAGAATCGGTTCTTCGACTATTACGAGTGGTACGGACGAGAACAAAGTGGATAAAGCTAAAGAGAAAGCAGAATTGAGAGTTATTGTGGACCAAACTAAGATGTTGATATCCAAAGTAATAGAGACCGACCCAAGTAAGGGTGCTATCAGCGTAGACAACGGAGTTCAGTGGATTACTAATAAGGCCATTGGCAAAGTTGGTCCAGAAGGTAGCACTAAAGTAGCTAGCCAAAACTTTAAAGACAAAGCGCCTATGAAAAAATTACAAGAATTAATCGAAGCAGCAAATGTGAAACTTCGCAAACCAGTTAAAGCTGATTCAGATTTTAGCCATTCGGATTTAGACAAAGCCGTTGACGAATTTGAGGCCATAATTTCTGGTAACGAGTATAAATATACTCCGACTGCTGATGGATCTGAGCAAATAGTAGCTTATCACACTTATAAATACGGCGGAACCGGAATTAAAACGCCAGCTTTAGGGCAAGCGGTAGAGATTCTTGAAACTCGTGTCGCTGCAATGAAAGCTTTTATGACTAAGGTTAAACCAATAATTCTTACAACATCAACAGAGCAAATTAAAGATAACGCAGAGTACAAAGCTCTGGCTGAAGGTGCTTACTATATTAATATTCCGCATGGCCAAACTGAAAACACAACTTACAAGGCGTTGGAAACTGCGATATCAGATGTTGGAACAGCCATAAAAGGTATAACTAAAGATACTGTTATTGACACGACCCTTACTGGCGGATCCACCGATGGCGAAACTGTGCCAGATCTTGAAAATGGAAAAGTTAACAATGTACTTTCAAAATTAAATGCTGCGTTCGAAAAAGTAGCAGGCAAATTAGATATAGAGATTTCATTTGCATTTGGAGGAAAAAATCAAACGTTTAAATATTCTGGCGAAATGGGAGACGGAGTAAACAATGATGGATCAGTCGGCAATAGTGATGTCAGCGCAGACACAAGTGCACCACTTCAACAAAAAGTTACTGAAACAGGAACAGTTCAGCCAGGAGTAAATCTTGGAGATATGGCTACTAAAATTAAAAATTTATTTATGGCGAGTAATCGAGTTGTTATACCTTATGAGTCCGTAACCGATGTACCTCCGACTCAATCTGAGGTTGGTAAATCTGTGACGACAGGAATGATTAGTAACACAAAATTAATTGAAGAGATTGCAAAAATAATCAAGGCATGTGGAATTGAAAATGATGTTGTGGAAATCGAAGTAACTACCGAATTCCCTACGCCAGCTACGTTAGATAGAGAGGGTAAAGTGACTGAATCTAACGATTCTGCCGATATCGGAACGGTTTCAAGCGTAACGGGCGAGGCCGGAAAAAATACAGTATATAATGGATCGAATTTCAAGATTAAATTAACTGAAATGACAGATAGTGACTATTCAGCCGAAGCAGAGCCAGCAAATAGTTATGACTTTAATTTTGGTGAGGAAAATTCAGAAACCGGTTATGTAATCGTCGATGGTACAACATCGCTACATGTAGAAGTAGCTGCGCCGAAATTTAATTATTGGAATGATCTTGAGAAAATGGATATATTAAGAGCGGCGACAATACTTTATAGCAACCGTGGAAAATTAAGTGTTCACGCCGAGACCGGTTTAGATGAAGCTGGTATTAAAACTAAATTAGCAGCACAAATTACGGCTATGCTTACAGAAGCCGGATTTAGTAATATATCCGCTGAGATTAAGCCAGAAATCGTTGAGTCACCAAAAGATTCAGAAGATCAAAAAAGTCTTGCAGGTGGAGAGTTGCTAGATGAATTAGGTGAAAATCCAAAAGCTCCAGCAGAGAATAAATTTGCTGCAGGTAAGCAATTTAAATTTACTGTTTCGCTAATCGGTACACCTAAACCTACATTTACGCCAGAGGTAGATTTATTACCACAACCAGCTGCTCAACAAGAATTGGGAGCAAGAGTAAGTACGACTATCGAGTACAAATTATACGAAGAGTTTGGAACAGCGGACACGTATAAAGTAACCTTTATAGATAGTGGAGCACAAAGTAAAGCAAAGCCGGAAAAACACGATGCGTTTACAATAACAATTGCGGCGAATAACAGTCCGGATGTTAGTTCAGTGACTACACTAATGGACAAAATTAACGCAGGTGCTTTCTCAACGATCCAAGGAAATACCATTGCCGATAAACATGTAGCAGACACAGCGATAATGGCCACAGTAAACGAGCTATTAAAAGACCTTGATCTTACAGGTGTTTCGATTGAGATTATCGAAAGTGGCGATGGCTATCCAGCCGGAACAGGTGATTACGCATTCCAGATTAAAATTACAAAAGGAAAAGTAACCCAGTTATCTGATGAGATAAAAATAACCAATATACCAGAGCCAGCTGCAAAGGCGATGGCAACCTTCTATGAGCCGATCGAAGATGAGTATCTTCATTACATGGATACGGACGGCCAGGTTGAAGTAGAGCCGGATTTCGATTATTACTATGAAGCCGAGTTTGTGGAGGAGTTTGTAGCCGAGGAGTTTGAGGTAGAGGCCTTCGAAGAAATTTTCGAGGACGATTTGTCGAGTGATTTCGAGGTAGATTTCGAAGTAGATTTCGAGATAGATTTCGAGGGTGAAGAAGAAGAGTTACTGTTATTTTAATTTTGTAATTAGCCTCTCCTTTTAATTTTAGGAGAGGTGCTAGCTTTGGCCGACGGAATGAGAATGTGAACCTGCAAAAATTATAATTTACTTGAAAGTAACAAAAACTTGTATGCACGCTTTCGATCACCTTATATCCCACTTCTCTGTAATTTTGTAAAGTCGGAATGATCGCTTTCTCCCCCCCTACCCCCCCTCCCGGAGGGGGGTCCCGCTTCCCTGCAATTTTGTAGTCTTGCTTCCTTGCAATCTTATGCATGATTTCCTGCAATTTTGTGAAGTTGGAGGGAGAAAGCGTGCTTTAAAGTCGCACTAACAACCTAAAAATTACCCCTTTCACCGATGAAGAGAACCCAATTAATTAGACAACTTTTGACAAGTACTGATTTCTATATTGAATAGGAGTCAGTCCGTTAAATTTTAATTTAATTCTGTTATTGTTATAATAATTGATATAGTCTTTAATTGCA
>LNZM01000092.1 GCA_002007295.1 Candidatus Epulonipiscioides saccharophilum
ATAAATATTGTTTTTATGATATTTAGCGCTATACAGTCCGTCATCTTAGCAATATTTTATATTAATAAGCAAAACCGACGCATACTTGATAATTAAGCGAAAAACAAATCAAATCAAAAAATTGTAAGTTAAAGCTATAGCAGACATAAATTGCTATAGCTTTTTATATATTATAATATTGGGACAACATATAATAGTTAGTTAAACAAAGTATGCTAAAGGAGAAAAAATTTATGAAAAAAATAGGTATACCGTTAAATACGCAAAAGAATTTAAATAGGATAGACCATTACTTAAGTACAGAATATACAAAAGCTATAGAAGATTTAGATGGATTACCAATATTGCTACCTTATACAAGAGATAGATTTAAAATAGTAGAACAAGTAGTATGCTGTGATGGATTTTTAATGCCAGGAGGAGATGATATAACCCCATATTTATATGAAGAAGAGCCATTACCTGGATTAGGTGAATGTAACGAAAAGGTGGATGAATATCACATAAGAATAACAACAGAAATAGTAGCACAAAACAAGCCATTTTTAGGGATATGTAGAGGGGCACAAATATTAAATGTTGCGTTAGGAGGCAATGTCTATCAAGATATAAAACATTGTGAGCAAAAATTATTGTTACATCAACAAACCGGCCAAAGATATGATTTATGTCATCAAGTACATTTTGAGCCAGGGACTAAATTATACAACTTATTTGGAGAAGATATAATGGTAAATAGTTTCCACCACCAAGCTATTTCAAAGGTTAGTAACAAATTAATTATCAGTGGACAAACCTCTGATGGAATAGTAGAAGCAGTGGAAAGTGAGACATTAAAGTTTTGCATAGGTGTTCAATGGCACCCTGAAATAATGCTATATAACAATGGTAAAATGAACAAACTATTTAAAGCATTTTTGGCTAGCTGCTAAATTTCATTCAAATCAGTTAGGCAAGCTCCTCTACAACTACCTTTTGAATAAGTTCAGTAACTTGATCTGGATCAACAAATCCTGTTTCTTCGCTTAAAGCATTCGAAGTGCCACAGGCGCTAGCTAATTTAATAATATCTAAAATTGGAAGTCCTCTGCTGAGACCAGTAGCAAATCCAGCAATCATGGAATCGCCGCAACCGACAGAATTAACAGTTTGAACTGGGGGAATAATAACATTATATACTTTGTTATCGTAAGCGACAATGCTACCTTCGGCCCCTAGAGAAACGGCTACTAGCTCAATACCTGTTAAGTGAAGTTCTTTTGCAGCGATAATGGCTTCCGATTTAGTTAAGTTGTTGAGATCTTTTAAATAAGCTAATTCATCTGAATTTGGTTTAATCATAGTTGGATGAACATCCAAAATCCTTTTCAAATAATCTTTACTGGTGTCGACGATAACTTTTTTATTTTTAGATTTTGCAATTTCAACCAATTCATTATAAATAGAATCAGAAGATCCGGTTGGGACACTACCGGATATAACGACGATGTTAACATCATCTAGCAATGAGCTATAAAGCTCTTTAAAGCCGTTTTCGTCATCTGGACTAACATTAATACCGCCCTCTAACACTTCGGTCTGAACACTGGTGGATTGATCATACATATTAATACAGGTTCGACTTTCTCCGGCCACATTATAAAATTTAGATGTAATACCTTGTTTATTGGTTTCACTTTGTATATATTGGCCGGAAAATCCACCGACAAAACCAGTAGCAATAACTGGTTCGCCGAGTAAATGACAGACTCTAGCAACATTTATGCCTTTTCCGCCGGCGCTAGCTTGAGTAGAAATGGTACGGTTTACTGAACCGATGGTTAATTGTTCGAGTACATAGCGTTTATCAATTGCAGCATTAAGAGTTACAGTTAAAATCATAATTTACCCTCCAAGTTATATAGATTTGCTCATTCTATTCTAATCTACAAAGCTAAAATTTGTATAGGGGGATGTCGCACTAATAACCTAAAGGTCAAGTGCATCGCTTCGCTCTTTTACTCTATCCGTCAGCTTCGCTGCCACCTTCCTCAAGAGGAAGGCTTAAGTACGCTACTTCCCTGCAATGTTTCAAAAACATGAGGGTTTCTTAGGAAGTTGTCGCTCCATAATCATCTTTTGGCGAATCCTATATTCACATTTTAGCTGACTCATACCATGAAACGAAGAAACGAGCTATCCTTTTCTTGGACGCTCGTTTTCTGATTTTTTGGGTTATGCTATTCTAAACCTAATTTAGCTTTATTCACATCTAAAAGTTCTTGCTGAAGAGCAACTAATTGATCAAAACCGAGTTCGTCACGTTCAGTAACAAAATCCGCAAATATTTGGTCGAACTCAGTGTCTGTTTCGGCACGAATCAACGCTGGTAAAGTTTCGCCCCATAAAGTACTAACCTTCAATGCTATCGTCTCTTCATCGGATCCGATAGGCGCATTCAAGCCGTCATATTGAGATGCGAATATAGTGTAAGGATAAGCCCATTCTTCTAATTGAGCTAAAGGCTCTTGCGCTGGTGAAGACCATTGTAATTGCATAGGAATATCTTGCATCATCCAGAACGTGTCTTCGCCACCATATTTTCTGTCATAAGTAGCTCGATCGTCCATTAACAATTCGGTTACTTCAGGTTTGGTCACGTACTTACCGTCAATTTCCTCGTACATTTCACCTTCTACGCCTAGTTTAACAAGTTTTTGGCCATGCTCGCTCATTAAGTAGCTTAAAAATTGTATAGCACGATCAGGGTCTTCGGCATTTTTGGAAACTAAAGTAACAGTCCAACCTTGTATGCCTACGCCAGGTAATGTGTGGTCATCGCCAGATGAATTTTTTGGTCCATCAATAGCTACATAGATGCTTTCTGGATCGTTAGCATAAAGAATTTGTTGTTGAGCAGCAAAGTCGGTGCGTTGATAAAGCATTGAGAAATAGCGTCCTTGAGCTTGCTTTTCTTCCATCTGTGGTCTTCCATCTATAAACACATCGTCGGCTATAAGGCCATCTCGCCAGGCTTGATTTATAGTTTTCAACCAGGCTACATATTCAGGATCCGTAGTTCTATCATGTAGTTTACCATCTACTTCAAATGGAATGGATAAGAAGTTTTGCAACCAAATATCTAACGAAATATTTCCGACTGAACTAAAACCAGCAATACCGAAAGGAATAAGCGGTTGACCACTCACTTCTGGGAACATCTCATCGGCTTGGGCAAGAGCATCTAAAAACCCTTCTGGTGTTGACATATCTGGGCTACCAATAGCCTCGTACATATCTTTTCGAACCACAAAAACAGGATTAGCAGCGATGTTATCGTACATTTCATAATCTTCTGGAGTGAACGATGAATTCGGATACTGATAAATGTGGCCATCTGGGCTAGTATACCAGCCAATTCTTGAATCATTAGCTACTTCAAAGAAGTACGGATCATAGAGATTAGCTAATTCATCTAACGGATAAACCATTTCAGCATCGATAATTTCGGGAATTTGGCCTTCCCACCATCCCAAAGTTAATAAATCAGGTAAAGTATCGGAGGCTATCATCGTATTTAATTTTTCAGCTTCATTACCAGCCGGAACGATAAAGTTTACAGTTACGCCGGTTTCCTCAGTAATTTTTTGAGAAGTCATATCCTGGCCCCATGGCGTAGTAAACCATGAGAAGTTAATATACCAATCTAGTTCAATAGGATCATTATTAAAAGTCCAACCAGGCACATCAGCTGATACAGTGTATTCAGGAGTCTCTAATTCGGTTTGGCCATTATCCGAAGAACCGCAGCCTGTAAGAGAAATAAGACTAATTAAACCTAGCATAAATAAATTTTTTTTCATAATAAATTCCTCCTTAATAATATAAAAAATATATAATCTAATTATTCTTTTATGGCGTAAATAAGCATGCCTTTAACGAAATGCTAATTATGCTTTTGCAACGTCAATAAGCATGCCTTTTTCGAAACCCT
The DNA here is from genome assembly GCA_002007295.1 of Candidatus Epulonipiscioides saccharophilum. GTDB lineage: Bacteria > Bacillota > Clostridia > Lachnospirales > Cellulosilyticaceae > Epulonipiscioides > Epulonipiscioides saccharophilum. The sequence goes on from LNZM01000092.1 coordinate 3,974, forward strand.
AATTATTCTTTTACGGCACCAATAAGCATACCTTTAACGAAATATTTTTGTAAAAATGGATAAACGCAAATAATAGGGAAGGTCGTAATTACCATGGTCGATAATTTAATGGACAGCGAGGTAGTAGTTTTCACAACGTTGGTAGCTGCCGCCATCATTTGAGTGGAACCAGATTCAGCTACAATCCTATATAAGAAGGTTTGCACTGGCTGAAGGTCCGGATTATTAATATATATAACGCCTGAGAAATAATCATTCCAGTGATATACGCCGGTAAACAACGCTATCGTAGCAAGAACAGGTTTGGACAATGGTAAGATAATTCGTAGAAAAATAAGTATATCGTTCGCTCCATCAATCGATGCAGACTCTTCTAAAGCGGATGGAATTTCCTTAAAGAAGTTAACAAATATAATTAAGTTGAAAAAATTGAATAAAGATGGAATAATATAAACGGCGAAACTATCTAGCAAACCTAAGTTTTTAAAAAGTAAGAACCCAGGAATAAGGCCACCGCTAAAAAACATAGTAATTGTGCCCATGGTTATGTAAAGTTTTCTACCCATTAAGCGTTCTTTCGATAAAGGATAGGCTACCATAGCTGTGAAAAGTACGTTGGTTACCGTTCCGATAAAAGTCCTAGCAATAGTAATACCGAATGATTTCATTAATCCAGCATTTGCAAATACGGCCTGATAGTTTTCGGTTGTAAATTCTCTCGGCCACCAAAATATGCCACCTAGCATAGCGTCCGATCCTTCGTTGAAAGAATTAATTAAAATATACCAAATAGGATAAAGTGTGATAAAGCATATAAGTAACATAAAAATGTTATTCGCCCAGTCAAAAACTATTTCACCGTTTGTTCTATTGGCTCTTTTCATAGTTTACCTCCTTAAAATGAAATTAAAAATAGTGAATTGCCTTCTTTTTTATTGAAGGGAATGCCTCGTAAGGGCCAGGGAGGATTTGCATAACAGCTCTTTAACCTCTCAGTCACTTCGTGACAGCTCTCCTAAAAGGAGAGCCTAAGTGCGTATATTAGAATAGAGAACGGCCCTGCAATTTTTTAGTTGTGAAGTTTGCTATCAATAGCAAAATAAGGGCAATAACAGATTTAAACAATCCTATCGCTGTAGCATAAGAATAACGACCGGATCTAAGACCCATTTCATAAACGTACGTATCAATAACTTGACTGGCATCTGCATTAAGAACGTTGCCAAGTAAGAATATTTGATCGAAGTTAGAATTTAGCATTCCAGCTACCGCCAAGATAAACATAACAGCGATAGTTCCTTTTATTGCCGGAATAGTGATATGCCAAATTTTTTGAACTTTGGTCGCCCCATCTATAGAAGCCGCTTCATACATTTGCTGATCGATCCCAGAAATTGCGGCCAAATAAATAATAGCAGACCAGCCGAGTTCCTTCCAAGTATCAGAAATTAAAGTTAGACCCCAGAAATACTTCGGATCGGCCAAGAAAGAAATGGGTTCATCTAGGATGCCGAAATTCACGAGTACTTCATTTATCATACCGGTTTCGGATAGCCAAGTGATAAGTAGACCGCCTAATACTACCCATGAAATAAAGTGAGGTAAATAAGAAATAGTTTGGATAGATCTTTTATATCTAGCATTTTTAATTTCATTTAGAAGAATAGCAAAGATGATAGGTAACGGAAATCCAATAACAAGTTTTAATAAACTAATCCCTAGCGTATTCGTCATGATGTTAAAGAACTTTGGATCCGTAAAAAACTCCACAAAATGTTCTAACCCTGCCCAATCGGCTTCCCACATTGTTCTTGTAACCTTGTAATCTTTAAATGCTATAACAATTCCTGTCATAGGTATGTAGTTGAAAATAAACATCCAGATAATCCCTGGTATAACCATGAGTTGCAAATACTTTTGACTCCATAATTTTTCAAAAAGCTTTTTTTTCGATGTTTTCTCCATGAAATCCCTCCTTATATTAGCCTTAATTGTAGAGCTATTTTGCTATAGCATTTAAAAAAAATTTGGTATGATTTTAGTTGAAAAGTTCTTATGTATTTAACCATAATTAATTATACATTATAATACTCATCTATGGGAAGTAAAATATTTTATTATTTAGTGAGAAATTTTTACTAATTATCGGATTGTCCTTATTTGTCTGTAATATTATTCCTACTTAACTGAGATCTAAGGAGCCACAACTCTAAGAGAACCCCTCAGTCAGCTTACGCTGATAGCTCCCATAAAATGGGAGCAGGGGTCATCAACTGAGATATTGTTCCTACTTTGCTGGAGTCTATGAAGCGACAGCCCACTAAAGAGCCTGTATATTATTTAAAAAGTCGCTTGAGTATAGCCTTTAACCATAAAAATGTAACGGCCACTGCTAAACTGGCTAAAATAGCTTTTTTATAATACATAAATAATTTATCATAATCTATTTTGCCAGATGGATTTATATCTTTATTTATAGAATCTAAATCTTCATCATCAAGATTTTCGTTAGATCTATTAAAGTTTATATTAATTTTGACATCCGCATCGCTAATTTCAGAATCCATGTCTTGCTCAACTTTTTCTGCATCGGACTCAATTTCGTCTACTTTAATTTCAACGTCTGGCTCAATTTTTTCTGCATCGGACTCAATTTCGTCTACTTTAATTTCAACGTCTGGCTCAATTTTTTCTG
>LNZM01000093.1 GCA_002007295.1 Candidatus Epulonipiscioides saccharophilum
AGAACAGATTCATACAAAACTTGAAGAATATAATAAGCATATCGTAGAGTTAAATTCTGTTGTATTTACTGATATAGACCAAACAACAAAAATGTTGAATAGAATTTATACTAGATTAGAATTAGAAAAAGAAGTAATCAATTTAAGTAAGCAATTATACCGTGGTAACCACGTTTTTGTTGTAAGAAGTTGGGTGCCCGAAAAAGACGCTCTGTCCTTAGAGCAGGTTGTAGCAGACGCTACGGATAAATATGTAGTAATACAAAAAAAGCATGATGAGTTTGACAAAAAAGTTAAGCCACCAACATTACTTAAGAATCATAAATTATTCCAACCTTTTGAAATGATCGTAAAGTTATACGGTCTACCGTCTTATAAAGAAATAGATCCGACTCCCTTTTTAGCATTAACCATGTGTTTAATGTTTGGTATTATGTTCGGCGATATAGGCCAAGGCGCAATTTATTTTCTAGCCGGTTTACTACTCGCTAAAAAGAACGCTGCCGCCGGTGGATTATTAAAGACATTAGGATGCTTCTCGATTGCTTTCGGATTTTTCTATGGTAGCTTATTTGGGCTAGAACAACATCAATTGCCCTGGTTACCCAGCATATTAGGCGGATCGCCTCTAGATCCTGAAAATATTTTACCGATATTGATAGCCAGTGTGGTCGTTGGTGTTATCCTACTGTCCCTATCCTATTTTATCGGAATAGCAAATAGTTTAAGAAACGGCGACATAGAGCATGGAGTTTTAGGGAGTCACGGTATTGTTGGATATTGTTTTTATTTAAGTTTAGTTTTGATGGCGGTATCCTTTACAGGAATAATACCGATTTCGCCGATATTTTTTGTAGTCATAATGATTGTAACCTTAATAATCATGATTTTAAAAGAGCCTATTGCCCATGCAATAGAAGGAAAAAAGCCTTTAATAAAGGGCGATAAGGGTAGCTATTTTATCGAAAATGGATTCGAAGGATTAGAAACACTTCTTAGCGCTCTCAGTAATGCTATCTCCTTTATTAGGGTTGGCGCTTTTGCTTTAAATCACGCCGGATTATTTATGGCCTTTTTAGTAATGGCCGATTTAGTTGACGGAATATTGCTAAAAGTCTTTATTGTAATTTTAGGTAACATCTTAATTTTAGTTTTAGAGGGCTTAGTTGTTTTCATTCAATGTTTAAGGCTTGAATATTACGAAATGTTCAACAAATATTTTTCTGGCGAAGGTTATGCTTATAATCCAATAATATTGGGAAATAATAAAGAAGTATTATAATTAATATAACACAGAAAGAGGTAAAAATTATGATGATTATTACAACTATTTTAGCTGCTATTGTTGCGGGCATTACTATTGAAATGGGTATTAGTGCTGTAAAAAATAAAAAACAAGGCAACGTAAAAAAGGCCATATTAGCAACTGTTGCACCGTTTAGTACTTTGGCTATTATGGCTCTAGCATTTATAATTTTTGACAGTAGCGTATTAGCAAATCCTGATGTAGTCGACGCGGCTGTAGCTGGAATTTCTGTTGGTGACGGATTTAAATATATAGCAGCTTCTTTAAGTACTGGTATGGCCACCATGGGAACTGGTCGAGCTGTTGGAGCCGTGGGTTCGGCTGCCATAGGTGCTGTATCTGAAGATCCTACTATTTTAGGTAAAACTCTTATCTTTGTTGGTATGGCCGAAGGTATCGCTATTTACGGTATGATCATTTCCATTTTGATTTTGTTTTCTTAATAAGGATAACGCTTATGAGAACTTTTTTAATTAGTGATAATAAAGATACTTGGGTTGGTATGCGTCTTTGCGGGGTTGACGGAGTTATAGTTCATAGTAGAAAAGAAGTTCTTGATCAAATCAATTTGGTCTTTAAAGATGACTCAATCGGTCTTTTATTACTAACCGAAAAAATTGTAGATCTTGCTAAAGATGAAGTTATGGAATATAAGCTTAAAAAAGCAATCCCTATGATTATAGAAATTCCGGATCGACACGGTACTACTCGATCCGGAGATGCTATATCTCAATATATTAGAGATTCTGTGGGTATTAAAATTTAAAAGAAAGAGGCGAATCAAGTGGTAACTATAGAACAAAAACTTGCCTTGTTTTCCAAACTTATGCAGCAAGATATTTCTGACAATTTGCAGGCCGGTCGTGCGCAGATAGAAAAGGATTATAGGACTAAACGAGTGCAACAAGAACAAAACAGTAGAGAACACGCTAATAAATATGTAAACGATCACAAAAAAGCTATCGATATGAAAGTATCTCAATATGTTGCCAAAGCTAAACTAGATTCTAAAAAAATAATTATGCAAGCCAAAGCAGACTGTATCGACATGATCAACGATATGTTAAAGGATAAAATAATAGCGTATACCAAGACGAAAGAATATGACGAATCACTCAAAGATCAGTTACTATCTCTGCAAAAATATTTTACAGACAACGATAATGTTACTATCTTTTTATCTCCAGATGATTTAACGACTCAAAAAGAATTGTTACTAAAATCTTTGGCCAGCAACGGAATCTCTGCGGAAAAAATAGAATTCGGATCAAGTGATCATGTCACTCTTGGAGGATTAATTTTAAAAGTAAAGGATATACAAATTGATCTGTCATTAGATAGCTTACTTGAAAACAAAAGCGATTATATTTCACAACTTATTCTAACGACTATCGAGAAGGAGTGTGAAAAACTTGAAAAATAAAGGAATTGTAACACTTGTAAATGGACCGGTTGTCATGGGGTCTGAAATGGGTGCTTTCAAATTAAACGAAATGGTTACGGTTGGTGAACAAAAGCTAATCGGTGAAGTTGTTATTTTAGAACAAGATACGGCCACTATACAAGTTTATGAAGAAACAGAAGGTTTACAAGCTCATGAAGAAATAGTTTCAACTGGAGCACCACTCTCTCTTACTCTCGGTCCAGGTATGTTAGGCAACATGTTCGACGGTATACAACGACCGTTAAAAAAAATTGAAAGTATATCTCCTAATTTTATTCCCGAGGGTATAGGTCTATTAACGATAGATCCCGAAAAACTTTGGGACGTTACCTTAACTGTTAAAGTTGGCGATGTATTGGCCGCCGGTACAGTCTATGGAACAATCCAAGAAACAAATAGTATATTGCATAAGCTTTTAGTTCCACCAAACATTTCAGGTACAGTATCCGTTGTTAAACCAAGTGCTCAATATCGTTTAGAGGATACGGTCGTCGAACTAAAACTACCATCTGGCGAAATTCATAATTTAACATTAATGCAAAAATGGCCGGTTCGAAAAGGTAGACCAACTCAAGAACGTATTCCTATTTATAAACCATTAATAACCGGTCAAAGAGTTATAGACACTTTTTTCCCAGTTGCCAAAGGTGGTACGGTAGGCCTTCCAGGTGGATTCGGAACCGGTAAAACTGTAACTCAACACCAGTTAGCAAAATGGTCGGATGCAGATATAATTGTTTATATCGGATGTGGCGAACGTGGAAACGAGATGACAAACGTTCTTGAAGAATTTCCAAGCTTAATAGACCCACGAACTAATCGTCCATTGATGGAAAGAACAATATTAATAGCCAATACTTCTAACATGCCCGTTGCGGCCCGTGAAGCAAGTATTTATACCGGTATAACAATGGCCGAATATTTTCGAGATATGGGTTATGACGTAGCTATTATGGCCGATTCTACATCTAGATGGGCGGAGGCTTTAAGGGAAATTGCTGGACGATTAGAAGAAATGCCAGCCGAAGAGGGCTATCCCGCATATTTACCTTCAAGATTAGCTCAATTCTATGAAAGAGCCGGTTGCGTTAAAACCTTAAATGGCGACGAAGCTTCTGTTACTATCATCGGGGCTGTTTCTCCACCCGGTGGTGACTTCTCAGAACCAGTTACAGAAAATACCAAACGTTTTGTTAGCGCCTTTCTAGCCTTAGATAAAAAATTAGCTTATGCTAGACATTATCCGGCTATCAACTATTTAACGAGCTACAGTAGTTATGTAACCACGCTTAAAGATTGGTATGCTAAAAACGTATCTCCAGAAATGATGTATATTAGAGGTAAAATGGTTAAGTTGTTGCAAGAAGAAGAAAAATTAAATGAAATTGTTCAGTTGATCGGCGAAGATGTTTTACCAAACGATCAGCAGCTAGTTCTAGAAACAGCTAGAACAATCAAAAAAGGATTCTTGCAACAAAATGCACTTCATAAGGAAGATACTTATGTAACTCTTCAAAAGCAATACAAAATGCTAAAAGTTATAGACGTATTTTATGAGAGTGCATTGGCGTGCGTAAAGATGGGTATTCCAATATCGACAATAAGGAAAGTTCCTGTTTACCAAGAAATTATCAAAATGAAGTATGATATACCCAATTCTAACCTTGAACTTTTAGATAAATTAATGGCCAACATTCAAGTATCTTACAACGAATTAAAGGCTAAATATCAAGAATAGGAGGGATGTATAAGTGATAAAAGAATATTTAAAATTAGACAAAATTCAAGGCCCTCTTATTATGTTAGACGGCGTATCCGACGTTTCTTATGGAGAATTTGTAAAAATTGTAGTCGATGGACATGACGTACGTTCGGGTAAAGTAATAAAAATAGATGGCAGTTATGTTGTAGCACAGGTTTTCGAGGGGACAACTGGAATATCCACTGAAAATGTAGCTGTACAATTTACGGGTAAACCCCTAGAAATATCTTTAAGCCTAGATATTTTGGGCCGAACATTTAATGGTGTCGGCAAACCAATTGACGGTGGTCTGAATATTTCATCATCTTATAGAGAAAATATCAACGGTAGACCTATAAATCCTGTCGCTAGACAATATCCTAGAAACTTTATTCAAACCGGTATCTCAGCTATAGATGCGCTTATGACTTTGATTCGTGGTCAAAAATTACCTATTTTCTCAGGTAACGGTATGGCCCATAACGAGATTGCTGTACAAATTGTAAACCAGGCCAAAATAGAAGGTGCTACCGCCGATAACTTCGCTATCGTATTCGGCGCAATGGGTGTTCGGCATGACGATGCTAACTATTTCAAAAAAAGTTTCGAAGAATCCGGCGCTCTCGATCACGTTGTTATGTATCTAAATTTGGCCGACGACCCAATTGTAGAAAGAATCTCTACTCCAAGGACTGCACTAACAGCGGCGGAATATTTGGCCTTTGAAAAAAATATGCACGTCCTCGTTGTAATAACCGACATGACCAGTTACGCCGAAGCTTTACGGGAAATGTCTTCTATCCGTGGTGAAGTCCCTTCTAGAAAAGGTTATCCTGGATACTTGTATAGTGATTTATCCACTCTCTATGAACGAGCAGGAATGCTAAAAAATAGAGAAGGTTCTATCACTCTTATTCCTATCTTGACCATGCCTAACGATGATATCACTCATCCTATCCCGGACCTTACAGGTTTCATTACAGAGGGCCAAATAGTTCTTAGCCGAGAGTTGAACCAAAAGCAAATATATCCGCCAATAGCTATACTGCCATCGTTATCTCGTTTGATGAAAGACGGTATCGGAGCCGGATATACCAGAGAAGATCATGTCGACTTAACCAATCAACTATTTGCAGCTTACTCTCACGTTCAGGATATTCGCTCTTTGGCCCAAATCATCGGAGAAGATGATTTAAGTGAACTAGACCAAAAGTATTTAAATTTTGGACGGAAGTTTGAAGAAATATTTATTTCTCAAGGCAACAATGAAAATAGGAGTATAATTGAAACACTAACTATTGGTTGGGAAGTTCTTAGATTATTACCAAAGGATGAATTAGATAGAATTCCACCTGAAATGATTGCTAAATACTGGGAGGTGTAACCCATGGCAATGCAAGTTGCACCAACAAAAAGTAATTTACTAAAAGCAAAAGCCTCGTTAGAACTTTCTAAATCTGGCTATGAATTACTAGACAAAAAACGTAATGTGTTGATTAGAGAAATGATGGAATTAGTAGAAAAAGTAAAATCTATGCACATCGGTATCGGTGACATCATGGCCCAAGCATATTTTGCTTTACAAAATGCGAATATAACCATGGGTATCCAAAAAGTCGATGAAATAACCTATAGCATTCCAAAAGACGAGAAATTTGAAGTGTTATTAAAAAGTGTAATGGGTTCTGTCATTCCTATGATAAAATACGAAAAAGGACCTCTATCACCACATTATAGTTTTTATGAAACTAATTCTGCTTTTGATAAAGCGGCCTTAAAGTTCAAAGAAGCACAGTATCTTATATATGAGCTAGCTGTACTAGAAAACTCTATATATAAACTAGCTAAGGAAATAGAGAAAACTCAAAAACGAACTAACGCTTTGTCTAACATTCAAATTCCAAAATATGCTCAACAAGTTAAGGAAATAAGTGAAAGTTTAGAAGAAAAAGAGCGTGAAGATTTCTTTAGGCTAAAGAAAATTAAAAAGTCTTAATTTATAAAAAGGGGGCTGTCGTATTAAAGCGACAGCCTCCTTTCACTTTCCCCTTAGTTCATCACCCCCAACCTCTCAGTCAGATACGATGGAGGGGGAGCAGGGGCCAACTTAGATATTGTTCCTACTTCGCTGGGAGGGGAGCAGGGAGCAATAGTCCTTTTTTTGGGCTACTTATACTTTTTTTTTAATATGCTATTGCATTACATTTGTACCCATGTTATACTTTAAACATAAAGACAATATATTAACAACTTTTTTTTCTACATAACATGGTGTCTATAAAATTTTTATGTTGTTTTTAATTAAACATTTTATAAAGGAGGCAGTTCTTTTGGAGACAGCAATTCAAAAAAACCAAGTTCCACAAAAGCCAAAGAAAGCAAAAAAGACTAAGATCAAATTAACACCAGAACAGAAGAAAAAGCAACTCAAGAAAATGGCAGGGATGTGGCAACTTTATGCTTTACTAATATTACCTTTCATTTATTTCTTAGTATTTCACTATTTTCCAATGTACGGTGCTCAGATCGCTTTCAAGGATTATTTAACTGTCGAAGGTGTTTGGGGTAGTCCATGGGTCGGACTTAAGCATTTTGAACGATTCATAAATTCAGGTAAAATGTGGGAGCTTGTTAGAAACACATTATCCATAAGTTTATACGCTTTATTTATGGGCTTACCATTTCCAGTATTGTTAGCATTAATGTTTAGATACATTCCATTTAAGCGCTACGGTAAATTTATTCAGTCCGTAACTTATGCGCCACACTTTATTTCAGTCGTAGTTATGGCCGGTATCGTTGTGGAAGCATTGAATCCACGTGGCGGAATGATCGATACTATACTTGGTATCTTCGGCGGAGACTGGGAAATAAACTTAATGGGTATTCCCGAAGCCTTTTCTTCTGTTTATGTTTGGTCGGGTATATGGCAAAACATGGGATTTGGTGCAATAATTTATTGTGCTGTACTAGCAAGTGTAGACACTACATATCATGAAGCAGCCATGGTTGATGGAGCAACAATGTTCCAAAGAATCTGGCATATCGATATACCGTTTTTGATTCCTCAAGTCGTTCTAAATCTAATTTTAGGTATGGGTAACGTACTAAACGTAGGATTCGAAAAAGCTTTATTGCTACAAAATACATTAAATGCTAGTAAATCAGAAATGATAAGCACGTATGTGTATAAAATGGGTATCGCCGCATCTTTACCGGACGTATCCTATACAACAGCAATTGGATTATTTAAATCTGCTATAGCATTTATATTGGTTATCGTAGTAAACAAAATTGCTAGAAAGTATGGGGAGATGAGCATATGGTAGAAACGAACAAAAATCCAAACACTGAAGAAAATCAAGAAGTAACCTATGTAAAAGCTAAACAAAAAAGCAAAATTAAACAACTGCTAGCACCGGAAATAGGAGATGAGGTCGGTTCATCAATCATATCCACAGTGTTTGCGACATTGATATTGTTAATTATAATATATCCATTATGGTTTATCGTAATCAGTTCTTTCAGTTCTGGTAAGGCCGTAGCCGCTGGTGAAGTATTCTTCTTACCGGTTGATATAACCTTAGATGGATATAAAGCAGTGCTAGATCACCACTTAATCATGCCAAGTTTCAAAAATTCCGTAATATACATGGTTTGCGGAACATGTATAAACTTATTCATGACCGTAATAACTGCATACCCTTTATCTAGAAAAGACTTAATTGGTCGTTCAAAAATCACTCTGTTTTTTGCTTTTACAATGTGGTTTAGCGGTGGTATGATCCCAACATTCTTACTATACCGTGATTTAGGTATGATTAATACTATCTGGGTTATGATCATTCCCGGCGCTGTAGCTATGGGTAACATGGTTATTACTAGAACTTATTTCAGCAAAACAATCCCCGAAGAATTGCTAGAAGCAGCCAAAATCGACGGTGCTTCAGATATTGGATATTTGCTAAAAATAGCCCTTCCTTTAGCTAAACCTATCTTGGCCGTTATTACTCTTTATTATGCTGTTGGTCACTGGAACCAATTCTTTGCAGCCTTATTGTATATAACAGATCAAGATAAATACCCGCTACAATTAGTTCTTAGAGATATATTATTCCAAGGCGAAACTGCTTTTGGCGGTGACTCCGGATCTCTTAGTATAGAAGATATGGCAATTCTAGAAAATTTACAACAAATTTTAAAATACTCAGTAATCGTAGTTAGTGCTTTACCGATGATGATAATTTATCCATTTGTACAAAAATATTTTGTAAGAGGAATAATGTCTGGTTCAGTAAAAGGCTAATCATTTTTATCCGGCCCCTCCACTTGTGAGGGGTCTTAATATATCAGGACTGCATATTAATACCATTAGATTTTTAGGTCGATTTGGCCGATAAATATAAAAGAGAAGGTCTTTTAAGCCCCAGCCAGCTATGCTTAACGAACCGGATATTTTCAACCATAAATGACTGCATATCTTCATTATAATGGCTATATATCGACATAATGGCTGGCGACATTAAAAGGTAGCGATCACATTCTATCCGCAGGTTCTACTTTAGAATTGTCGGCCTTAACTTCTCAGTCAGCTAACATACAGGGAACTTAATATAACATGTCATGGCTTTTGTTATGACGAAATATTAATTCAAAATAATGCAATCAATCAACTAATAAATCCAGGAGGATCAAACATGAACTTAAAAAAATTATTAACTTTTGGTCTTTGCCTATCAACATTAGGCTCCCTTTTTGTAGGATGCGACTCTACTGTTCAATCCGATTCAGTCACCATCGAACCGGCTAACCCAACATCAGAAAATAGCACCAACTCAAATGCTACCGACCCAAGTTCGGCTACAAACAATAACGAATCAATTGCAACCGATAATTTAACTGCGGGCCAAACTTCTCCGGCCACCGAAAATCCTCAGCCTATAATAGAAAGTTCCGCACCGAAAATAGTCGAAGAAGTTCGTACTGAGCCGATGGAAATCCATGTTTATTCTTCTGAAATCCCATGGCTTAAAGATTCTAATCCTAATTCCATGGCTAACCATGAATTTACTAGCATTAATGCGGCCCTTTCAAGTACGATAGAAGGCGATACCTTAATTATTCATGAAGGTATTTATCGTGAAGTTGTCAATATTAAAAAAGATAACATCACCTTAAAAGCCGCTCCAGGTGAATACGTACTAGTTTCCGGTAATGAATTAGTTTCTGGTTTTGTGCCTGAGCCTAGTATGCCCGGAGTTTATGTTGCAGATGTTCCTAGTAATTACAAAACAACTACTCTGCCTTTTACTCAGGTTTTTGCAAATGGACATTATCAAAATATTGCACGATTCCCTAATTATACTATCGACGACATGATGGCTCCATTAGAAGAGGGTAGCGGTTACGCATGGTTAAATGATATCTATAAACCACAAGACACAACTATCGGATCTGTTACTTTTCGAGATTATGAAATTCCTAATGTTGATTTGACAGGAGCTACATTCAGAGGATTAATAGGTAAAAATTCAGAATATGTTTATGGAACCGTGACTTCAACCAAAGATAATACAATAGAATTCGATGCTTACAGCAAAAATAATTGGCAAAAAGCTACTGAAATTAAACCTGGATATCATGATTTTGGTTTCGGATATGTTTTACATAAAAATTTATTAGACATTCCGGGTGAATGGTTTGTCGAAAACGAAAAAATTTATTATATGCCCACTGACGATATAAATAATTTACAAATTGAATTACAAGTTCGCAAAGATGTTTTAATGGCCAACAACGTAGACAATCTCACTATTGAAGGAATTAATTTTGTAGCCGGAAATGCACCAATATCTAATGTAGAAAATTTATTAATAGATAAATGTACATTTAGATATATGCAACCATTTCAAATGACTACAACGTACAGTACAGGTGCTTTTGTGAAAACTGGTCTTGCCATGGATAATGTCAAAAACGCTACAATTCAAAATAGCTATTTTGCTCACACATGGAGCCATGGGATTCATGTGGCTAGCGGAAATAATATAACATTACAAAACTGCACAATAGAAGACATTGGCTGGTCCGGTACATTCAATGCTGGTTTTTATAGTGCAGCACAAAACAATTTGGTTAAAGACTGTACATTCCGAGATAGTGGTCGCTTTCATACTAGAGTAAATGAACCGGTTAAAATAGATATAATACATTGTCTGTTTGAGCGCCCTATGAAATTAGGTGAAGATTCCGGTGCCATAGCTTTTGCTAACACCACTCAATATAGCTATAATATGCAAGATTCGGAAATAGCTTATAATATCATCCGTGATTTTGATGCCCTACCTATTAGCTCCATGAATAACAGATATAATAATCCGTTTATCGTTGCTATGTACTTAGAGGAAATGCATAATTATACCGTTCATCATAATTTAATTTACGATTTAATAGATTACGATTATTTAGAAAATTTTACAGCTGGTGATACTTTCAAAAGTGCTACATGGGTCTACTTCAGTCCGAGACATAAGTCTCTCGATGAAAAAATTCATTTTTATAATAATACTGCTTGGAATTACTTAAATAATTTCCATATATATAATATTGAAATAGCCAACTATGATGAAATAGATCATGAAAAGCTTAATTACTCTCATCATCATGGTCGAATGGTAAACGGCCACTTTGCTAATAATCTATTCGACACAGCTTATTCTAATCTTAGCCATGCGGCCAAAACTTTTACTCTAGAAGGAAAAGATGGCCCTAGTTATAAATTGTCATCAGAAGAAAATCAATCTCTGAAAACTCAAGATTTAAATGCATTTTTCGAGCATGCCGCTAAAAATGATTATCTTTTTAACCCAGAAGCTAACATGATATTGAACTCTCAAAATGAAATCGATAAATTAAATTATGTAGATGTAGAAACCGGAAACTTTAGATTAGCTGAAGATTCGCCGGCCAAGGGCGCTGGCATCGCTATACCGGGCATAACCTCTTCGGATAATCCGGACTTAGGCGCATTAGAAGGTAGCGATTACGTTCTGTCCGCTGGGTCGAGGTTAGAATTGCCGGCCTTTAAAGAAATGCTCGTAGACTAAACTCTCAGTCAGCTATGCTTAACGAACCGGATATTTTCAACCATAAATGACTGGATATCTTCATTATAATGGCTAGATATCGACATAATGGCTGGCGACATTAAAAGGTAGCGATCACATTCTATCCATAGGTTCTACTTTAGAATTGCCGGTCTTTAGCGACAGCTCCATACTTTTCATGCTAAGATTAATAACAAAAACTTGTATGCACGCTTTCTCCCTCCGTCAGCTAACGCTGACACCTCCCTCCCGGAGGGAGGCACCACTTCCCCGCAATGTTGTGAAGACGGAGTGGGCATCGCTTTCCCACAATGTTGTGAAGACAAAGGAGGCACCGCTTCCCCGCAATTTTGTGAAGACAGAGGAGGCACCGCTCCCCCACAATGTTGTGAAGACAAAGGAGGCACCGCTTCCCCACAATTTTGTGACAGCTCCCTTTCCAGCGAAGTAGGAACAATATCTAAGTTGTTGCCCCTTGCAATTTTGTGATATCCCCCTGATCAATATAACATGTCATGGCTCTTGTCATGACGAAATATTAATTCAAAACAATGCAATTAATCAACTAATAAATCCAGGAGGATCAAACATGAATTTTAAAAAATTATTAACTTTAGGTCTTTGCCTATCAGCATTAAGCTCTCTTTTTGTAGGTTGCGGTTCTGACGAATCCGCCCAGGCTGCCATAGAAGATGTATACACTGAATCCGGATATCCGATTATCAAAGAAGGTCATGACGTAAGCATAAGTTTCTTTACTGGCTTGCGTGCAAGTGTTACTACATACAAATCGGAGTCTAATCCAACAACTAAGCATCTCGAAGATTTAACTGGCATTAAAATGGACATTACAGAAACTACTAATGCAGACAAAAAACAAAAATTCAACATCATGATGACCGGTGGCGATTACACAGATGTTATTTTAGATATGTGGTCTTCTCATTCGGAACTAGCACTTTACGGATCTCAAGGCATTTTTATCCCACTTGAAGACTTAATCGCTGAACATGCTCCTAACATCCAAGCTGCTTTAGATAAGCATCCGGTAATTAAGGATACTTGGACTTTAGAAGATGGCCATATGTACACAATTCCTCGTATTGGTAACTCAACTCATTCAGAAGTTTCCAATAGAATGTGGTTCAACAAACAGTGGCTAGATAATTTAGGTCTTGACGTTCCAGAAACTACCGAAGATTTTTATAACGTATTAAAAGCATTCAAAGAGCAAGATGCTAACGGTAACGGTGATCCAAACGACGAAGTTCCTCTTTCTGGTGCTATAACTTCTGGATGGAATACAAATCCTATTCCTTACTTAGCTAACGCTTTCATTTCATGTACCAACACTTCCGGATACTTAAATATAGATGAAAACGGCAAAGTATACTATGCTAGATCTACTGATGAATGGAAAGAATTTTTAAAATACATGAACAGACTTTATGAAGACGGATTAATCGATCCATTATTATTTACTCAAACTAGTGACCAATTATTAAAACTAGGCTCCCATCCTGGTGACGTAATACTGGGAGCAACAACTGGCGGATCAGTATCGGTATTTGCGAATACAACAAACTATGAAGTATGGAATCAATACATGGCTCTTCCACCACTTGAAGGACCAGAAGGCGTTTGTTCTGCTGTTAGAAGTCCGGATTATGGTTCAGCCGTGTTATCTATAACTAATAAATGTTTGTATCCTGAAGCCGTAGTTCGCTTATTCGATTATTTATATACTGAAGAAGGTTTGATTTGGAGCCAATTCGGAGAAATGGGTAATGCTGCTATTCAACTAGCAAAAGAAGGCGAACTTAATATCATCGGCGAACCAGCTAAATACACCCGTCTTCCTTTCGATAACGTTAAAGATTTGAGCTGGAACCGTATGGGGCCTGATTACCGTCCTGCTTTTCTGCCATGAACAGAATCACCAAAAGACCATCTTTCTAGAGTGTCTCCATGTTTATTATTTACTTCATGCAAATTGGAAAGTTTGATGCAACTTGAGTTTAAACCTGAGCGCTCTGGGGTGCCTACCAGTGGTGTCCTCCTGTGATATGCAATGTTTACTGTGGAGTATAAGAACAAATTGCATTCATAACGCATTTGATTGTCATGCAACCAATGCAGCATAGGATTAAAAAGCAAGTACATCTCTACCTGAAATAGTCACAGTAAGCAAACAGAAATTATATGTATAATTTATTCACTTTCCAGATTGAAATCAATGAAAAATTCTAGATTTATTTTCTTTTTTTTATGTTTTTAAATACGCAGCAAAAATTGACTCAAAATCAAAAAAAGCCCTTCAAATTTCATTATTTTTTATATTAGGAGCAATTGGTTGGTTGTTAGGAACTGGGATTATGGCTATTTTTTCTGTTATTGGAGAAGCTAGTGGTTTTGATATAAATAGTTGGATGACTCCTCCAATGGAAGAAGGAGATAATTGGTTAGTTGCAGTTTTATCTTCAGCAGCTTTTTGGACTTTTGCAATTGGGTTTTTAGTTAAGACTATTTGTACATTAATTTATAATTATGTCTCTAGGAAAAAAATTCTATTTAAAGGAGGAAAATTTCAACATGGAGAAGAAATTTTAAACGATGATAATATAATCGATGACAATAAAATAACTTTAAATAATAATGATAAAGAAGTTAATAACGAAGAAAAAAATCTAATTAATGATGATATTTTTGATGTAAGTGGAGAAATAGAAATTATTAGTGAAGACGATACAATTGAAAGGGATAAAAATTATGAATAAATTTACTTTTAAAAAAAAGGAATATGATATTATTTCCATTAT
>LNZM01000094.1 GCA_002007295.1 Candidatus Epulonipiscioides saccharophilum
ATTGCGGGAAAGCGGTGCCTCCCTCCGGGAGGGAGGTGTCAGCGTTAGCTGACGGAGGGAGAAAGCGGCCTTTAAGTTTCCACTAGTTTCAAGGGAAGCGGGACCCCCTCCGTCTTCACAACATTGCAGCAAAGCTGCGCCCTTGACCTTCATGAAAAAAGACCTCCGCAAAGAGGTCTCAAAAAATTATTATGCTTTTCTAAAGAAATTTATTATTCTACCAACCAAACCTTGGCCAGAACCACAGCTAATATGATCGTTGTTAGCAAAATCCAATTCGCACTCAAGATAATCGGCTCCCAACATCTCGGATTCCTCAAAGTCGATATCATCCTCGAAGAGAAGATCCTGATTCATTTGTTCTACCTCCTCTAACATGGCCACATCTTCTTCTGGCCAAAATTCATCGGCTGGTAAGAATTCCTCCACGAAAGTTTCTTCAAAAAACTGGGCCTCGAACTGATCCTCTTCTATCTCATTAGAGCTGAATTCCTCATTATAGTAATCGAAGTCGAACGCTTCGGGCACTTCGAACGACGGCATTACAATAAAGTTGCCCATCATTTCTTGTGTTTCTTCTTGATATTTTGTTGCTTTGATTGGTACATGAATTTTAAATGTATCCTGACTTCTCGCTGTAGAATTATCTGTTATTTTTACCGCAAACTTCATCCATCCATCTACTCCTACTCTATTTATTATCGCTCGGATTGGCGCTTTAAATTCACTATATATTATTTCACAACTTACTCCGCTAACCGTTGATATCGCTTCTTCTACCAATCCTAACGCTTCTCCTTGCTTAAATGCGGTCTTATCCGTAAATTCAATTCCTTCTGTCTCACACAACTCGGCAAACTTTTCTATCGTTTCTTTCGCATTCATGAATGTATCAACCGGCGTAAACGCTATCGTAGAAGTATATCCGCCCGTTTCAACGCTGGCATCGTTTTGCTTAAATACTATCTTAAATTTATAATCTTCAGTACCTGTGCTAATAGTATCCGGACTTATAAATCCATTTCCAGTCGATAAATCTTCCACAATTTCGAATCTAACATTTTTAAATACTTCATAATTTTCCGAAGTAACTAATTTTTCACTAACCTGCTTCGCAATTTGTGCATTAGCTAGTTCGATGGTATTTCCCGGATCTTCTAGTGTATTTACAATCGCCAACGAATTAGCAGTGCCAGGAACAAAAGCTGTCTCAATCACATTTTTAGCTGAAGTCACAGCTATATTATCGGAAGTGGCCGCCACTTTATACGGCTCTGGCTCGATTAGCGCTGTTATTGAATCTTTTAATAACACTGTGTATTTATCCGGATCATTTTCAGACGCAGTTGTACTGTCGTCGTTTACTTCGTCAATTTTGCTCTCAATCGATGACGCTCGGCTCGCACTCGTTCCGGTTACATCCACATCGTTAATCGATAATAGCACTTTAAATTCTAGCTTACCAGCCTTTCCTTCGTTGTCCGATGTTGAACGAACCGGATCTTGAGTTATTGCAGCATCGTAATCACTGGTAAAATTAGTAGCATCCGTAAGAGGTTTCACGGCGCTAGCAGTAAAGAAATCGCTGGTACTTGTAACAGTTGTATCATATAAATTTACTTCGATATCAGGATTATTTATTAACTCTTCTATTTGCTTTTTAATCGCTTTAGAAATTAATTCAGTATTCGTTCCGTCGGCTGGTGGTGTAGCGCCACCACCTGATGGGGCTGTTTTATCCGCTTTCGTATAGTCGAATAATTTATCTGAAACTACAAAACTGTCTTTATTGGCTATTATTTGGCCCGCCGCATTAAATATATCTGCTTTCGTTATTGTGTTCCATTTAGCAATCAATTTTCCTATTTTTATTTCTAATGTTTTTTCTCCTGTGAAGAAATCTTTATTGGTAGCATCATCAGTTCCCGTATCAGCAAGTTCAATTGTCCACTTATCAGCTACCGGATGGCCAGTATCTTCCAAAACAACTGTAAATTGACTAATATATCCTGTATTATCCGTTGTTGGTGCCTGATAATTAGTGCCAGTTGCTAACGTTGGCAATGCAACGACTACACTTATTTCATCGTTATTAATCGCTTGTTTAATTAAAGTTTTAATGTAAGCTTCGATATTTAGCTTAGGTATACTTGCTTCAGCTGTGTATAGATCGTCAGTAGCCGGATCAATTACAAAATCTACAGGAATAGTTGGAGCGTTGGCTTCGCTTAAAAATTCTACCACAGCTTCTTTGGCCAACCCTAACGGAGAAGCCTCTTCAGGATTGAATGCATTTTTTGGCCCTTTTAATTTACGATGTGGTACAAGATCAGTATCAGTAAGACCTTCTAAATTTGGACCGGTCTCGCCAGTACCTAGTAAAGTTGGATTAGTTGCTGTATTTTTATCGTCTATACCAGCAAATAATTCGTAAGCAGCATTTAATTTGCCTAGGGCACTAGTCGGCTCCACGTCTGTATCTACAGTTGAACCATCCAGGGATCCGTTAGTCAAAGATTTTACAGTAGCAGTTAAGGATGAGATTTCTAAATTAGCCCTGGAGACAGCGTCTCGAATGGATTTCATGTTGGAGGACGTAGCGTAGTAACGGCCATCTGGTACTTTTTTCGCATCACTTTGTTCTAGAGTATTTCTAATATCCAAGTTAACTTTGGCAATTTTATCGACCAAAACTTTTTTTGCCACAGTGATCGATGTTAAGGATCCAGTACCGCCTGTTAATTTAGCGTTCAAATCTAGGTCTGTACCATCTGGTTTGCGATTCTCTAGAACGCTTTCAAACTGCTCAATGCAGTATTCTAAATTTTCCGCCGCTTCTTTATAAGCTGGCTGAGCTACAACCGGATCAGTATATTTAGCATTGAGTTTTGAGTTGGCGACTTTTATTGCTGTATCCAAAAATTTGATCGGAGAAGTGTTTGTCGACGATCCTCCTTCACTAGTCTTTAGTCCGGATACCGAAGAAGAGGTGATCCATGAAATTCCGTCTGGTATTTCTCGACCTTCTCGACCACTTTGGCGGGTTTTTAATAGATCCGTTGCTTTGTTTATTAGAACTCGTAAGGTCGTTTTCGCCAACGATGCGTATTCAGAATCCGTAAATTCGGATAACGTACCCAGTTCGACCTTCGCCAATGCTATCGCATCGTTTATTATCCTTTGATTATTTATTAGCATTGCTACCGTGCTTCGGCCAGTTCCTCCGTTTTCCGTATCTAAATTGTTAATCACTATTTTTGCGTTATTTATTGAATCTACTAGTCTCTTAAAGCTTGCTGGGGTAGTCCAGTATCTATTTTCTGATATGTCCAAACCATTTGTTACGCTTACAGCTAATGGATATTTTGTAGCATCGGTTTTACTTGAGTCTCCGTAAATAATTTTAGTAGCCTTATCAATAAGCGTTTCTAATTTTTCTAATTCGGCCTCTTTCTCATCATCCAAACCAGGCCTAGTCGAAGCTACATTGCAAATTGTGGTTGTTGCCTTTTGCAATGTTATCAATGCTCTATCGTATTGTACGCTACCGGATGCGGCCCCGTTTAGCGTTGATTTAGCACTGTTGATTGCTGCTACATAGCCGTTATAATTAGGGGCCGGAACCCAATGATAAGAAGAGAGTATGTCTTGTCCATCTCCGCTCATACTTATTCTTATATTTAAAATCTCGGATGGTATCGTTAAGTCGCTGTCATCACCAACTAAAAAGCCATTGTCCGAAACTAAACTTGCCGCTCGCTTTACGGCTTTGGATAGAGCTTGGTACGCCGAATAATAATTAAGTGAATCGTCGCTTAAAGATTCTCTGTGTGGCTGTATGGATTTTTTAAATGTTGATGTAGCTAAGTTTAGCGCTCTTATTGCATTTTCGATAATATTTTGATTCTGGGTACTGTCTGTCATTGTTTCGAAATTATCCATGGCGAATTGGGCTGCATTGATTGCTTGGGCATATCGATTTAGCGTTAAGTTGCTTATCCAGCTTACTCCGGCCGGCACATCTAAGCCATTTGTTTTGGAAGATACGTGTATATCCCCAAACTGACCACCGTCACCGTTGCCGTTTTCTTCATTTACATAGTCTAAGGTTTCGATATCAAACTTATCGAAGCCATATTTATTATTTGGTGTGCCATCGAATTTAGTATAGAGTAGACTTGGCCTGTTTGCGCCTGGTAAATATACTACGCTATTCATTGTGGCTACGGCTTGTTCAATTAATGAGGTTAACTCGAAAGTTTCTAACTCGTCACTTCCGTACAACGCTTTTGGAACAATATTGTCTAGCACTTTTCCGGATATGTCTCGTCCGTAGAATGATTCATAAGCAGTTTTAATTTTATTGTGCTCGATTAATAATGCGTTGAGATCCATTTTAATTAGGTCAGCTGCTATATTTGCTCTCGTGTCTATGTTGGTTTTTACAGCTTTTTTGATGTTGTCCAATCTCTTTTTCTCAGCATCGGTTGTCCATAAAGTGCTTGGTGAAAAATCTGCTCCAAATTTTGTACTAAGCTTAATATCTGCTAACTTAATTATCGGGGCTGAATCGGCCCCTGCGCTACTCGCATAACCGGAGTTTCCATTTTCGATGTTATCTATATACGTATTGATATTGTTAACTACCAACTGATAAGTTGTTTGTGTTCCGTAAAGTGCTGCGTTTTCTAAATTGCGTATCGCAATTAGTAACGCATCTCTAGCTTTTAGAACGGAGGTGGATGTAGCCGAAGTATAATTATAAGCATTAACGGCCGCCGCTATTGCTCGATTGATAGTTGTGATAGCTCCGGCTGTTGTCCAGCGATCTCCGGAGTCTGGGATTAAGTTGCCATCTCGATCTTCGCCTAGGACATCTAGACCGAATAAAGTGCTAACTACGATTCTCTCATCGCTTAAAATTCCATTTATGTCTAAAGTTCCATCTTCTTTGTAAGGTTTAGAACCGGCTAAGGCGGTAGCACGATTGATAGTTTCTAATAGAGTAGCCTTATCTTGCTCCAACTGAGTTACTAATTCAGAGGAGGCATTTCCAGGTAAAGGCTTAATGTTACGTACTCGCTGGTCGGTTACGGATTGAGCCTTAAGTTGATTCGTATACGTAACTGCGTTAGCCTTGAGAATTTCGGTTGAATTGAGTAATTGTTCACTATTTTCTACCGCTAACTTTAAGGCCCGAAGTTGAGCAGACGGCACCCAATATCTAGAAGTTAAAATAGTTGCACCCTTATTGTCAGATGCTAATATTTCGAGGCCGTTTTGATCCAAAAGAGCCTGCTTAGCTTCTATATAATGGTTGTATAATTCAATTTTTGGATTATTGCCTATGGCTGCATATTTAATGTTCGTTTCTTTAGCGTTGACTAATGTTGCTAACTCTTTGATTTTTTCCTCATCGGTTTTGTCCGCTTCGGCCTCGGCGAGGGCCTCTCTAAGTTTGTCAGCATAGTCTTTTGGTAAGTAGGTAATGTTATTAAATGCGTTATCTAATTCGGTTTCAGATAATCCGTTAGAATTGGTGTCAGCATTTTTTAGCATGCTAAGGGTAAAAATATCGAATCCGTCTATCAATTCACTGATATTTGCGTCGGGCGCTTCTCCTCCAGGTTCATCTGCAGAGCCGTCACTTTTTTTGCCGAATAAAATAATTTTTGCTTCTGTAATCCAAGCATCTGCATCGGTTGTGGTAGCGGTTTGTAATACTTTAGTTAAAATAAAGCCTTTTTTAGCTGTTTCTAAATCTTTTTGTACTGAGTGATCATTAAAATAATTTGGATCTGCAGCGTAGCCTTTTACAACCGAAGATTTTAGGTCCGCGGCGTCGTTTACTAAATCCTGGATGTTCCATATAGCATTTTGTAAGTCTTCGAACATTTCTGGAGTTACCCAATAATCATTAGCAGCCAGGTCTGATCCGCCCGAAGTTATTCCATCTTCGGATGAGTGAACAAGGTTTGTACTGTGTAATTTAATATCAGATTTATTTTCTATTTTGCCATTAGCTAAATTACCAGAAGGTACTTCAAGCGCTACAACATTAGTTGGAGGATCAACATTGACTGGTGTAAACTGACTAACAGCCGTATTAAGAGCCGTGCCTGTAACGATATCATTTTGAAGTCCCGTATAAGCACCAACAAAGCCACTGACCAAATGAGCTTTACACGCATTTTCAAAGTCTTCCTTGGCATCTTCTAGAGATTTTAAAGCGTCGTCGAAATAGTTTGGATTATTAGCATACGCTTTAAAGTGTGTTGATAACGGAATTTTTAAAAATTCATCGATGGCCTTAATTTCTTCGATTAAATCCTCTGCTATATTTGTCTGCACAAATGTAGTCGGTGCGGTGCCATCGTCAGCGTTACTTGTGTCTTTACCATATAATTTATCGGTTATAGGATTAATAATACCGAGCGTATCTTTAGTGACATAAACATTGACCGGAAAATATTCTTCCGTATCTTGGGCTAAATAAACTAAGGCTTTAATTCCAGTTGCGGAACCTGATATAGTGGAATCGTCAGAATCAACATAGCCAAGACCGTCTTGAGTCGCCGGCGCACTTGGTGCGGTATAGGATTCACCGACTTTCAATTTAAAAGCATTATAAGCGCTTAAGGCCGGCGAAGAAAGAACGGGTGATTTTTGATTATTGTCGAAAGAGCTTTTAGCGTCTAACAAATCTTTGTCAGCGAGTAAGAAGAAGTCATCGCCAGAATTTAAAGCGTTCAGAATGCTATTATAAACAGAAGGGCTAAAACTTACATCCGTATATTCTGTTGCAGCGACTAGTTCACCAGTTATTTTGTCGCCCTTTGTATCGTCTGTCTGGTTACCAGCTGTGCCGGCAACGATTGCGTAAGCGGTAGGCCGAGTATTTTCGAATAATTGGTTCGCTTTATCGAAAGCATTACAGAAGTTGGTGAAATCTTGAGTAGAAATCCATTTTTTAGTGTTATCCGTGAATACTTGTTCAGTCCAACCGCTACCAGACGTATAGGTTTTATAGGATAGCCCATCGTCATCGGATAGAACAATGTTACCGGAAGTGGATGGATATAGTACATTATCGGTTTCATCTATTAAAGTGTCGCAAGTGTCTATAGTTGTTTTTAATTGAGTTCTGGTGGTAGCATAAGTGAGGATAGGTTTTTTGCTATCCTCGAAAGTTTTGATAGCGGAAGTCATACCGTCGACTAAATCGTTTAATTCGAAATTGATGAATTTTTTAGCCGTCTCTCGAACTTGTGCAACAAAACCACTGTCGCCCGCATTAGTAATATAATCTTGTATTTTCGCATTTAGGCCTACTAATCCGAGTAATGGTTCGACAGCGTCTAGAACTAGATCGACACTTTCTGGT
Source organism: Candidatus Epulonipiscioides saccharophilum (assembly GCA_002007295.1). Classification (GTDB taxonomy): domain Bacteria; phylum Bacillota; class Clostridia; order Lachnospirales; family Cellulosilyticaceae; genus Epulonipiscioides; species Epulonipiscioides saccharophilum. The sequence continues at coordinate 7,385 of LNZM01000094.1, forward strand.
GTTACGTAAAAATGAGAGTCTCTTGTTGCATTGGAATCGACCTCTGTTATTAATTGTTCACGTTCGATTAAACTTATAGCAGTGTTGCTAGCTTCGGACGCAGACAATTTTTCTTTCGTGATAGCGAAAATACCGTCGTCGGATAAAAACGTATTGCTATCGCCATGCTTAAGACCTCTTTGAGTACTAATTTTTCCGTTCGCATCGTAAGAAGGCAGAGTGAAATAATCAGATATATTAGGATTGGCTGGAGAACCGCTAGTTGTAAAATAAGTAGTTTCCAAATTATCTACATAAGTATCGAACATAGCCTTAATACTGTATTGAGCTGAAAGATCGTATTCGGTTAGAGCAGCATGCAACTTAGCTACCTCGTCTTTTACTAAATTTGTGGTGTAAAATTTCTTGTCCGATGATGTGAGGCCAGAATCTGAAGCTGGAGTATCGGCAGTTTTAATTTCGGTTTTACTTTTGTAAATATAGCCATGGTGTAATAAATAATATGCTCTTTTGGCGGCCAATTTTAGTTTTTCATGACTTTCTTCTGATACCCATAAATTACCATCACCTATGTCCATGCCATAAACGTCTGAGATATCATAATAATTCATGTCTGTGCCTCTTACATCAACTGCGGATAGTAAATCCGTATTTTCATATACATTGAAACTTTGTTTTGTGGTAGCACTTTGGGAAGTGTTACCGTTAGCTCCGCCCTCGAATTTTGTTAATGTATTTAATAAAGTACCGCCAAAATCAGCTACAGCTTGTATGCCTTCTACACCATCTATATCATATACGTCTGCTGTCACTGTTGGTGTAATCGCCACCGCTGTTGCGCCACCTAAGTGAATTAATAATTTAGCAAACTTTGCAAGCTCTAAGTTTTTGTTGTACTTTTCGCCGATTTTTAAGTCTAGTTGTTCCATGGCCGAGATTATGTCTTCTGCTATTTTTTCTAAAGGGGATTGGCCGTTAACTTTTTCGATACCGGTGAAAACTTCGTTTTCGTAATCTTCGCCGGTTAGATCATTGCCCGCCGAGCCTTTGCCATCGTATTTTTCAAATTCGGCTATGAGAGGTAGCAATAATTTTATTTGTGATTCGACATCGTCCGGGGTGATATATTTTTGAGGCTGTTTAGTGGTTATGCCAGATCCATCGCCTACGTCGCTACCTACAAGTTCTGAACCATTCATATATGGATCGATTGAAACGACTGGCGCTGTAAAATAATGCGTTCCTTCTGTTAAGCCACTAAGGTCGACATTATCATTGTCTATACCTATAGTAGAATCATATAGAAATACATTATCCGCCTGGTCTTTAGTGGTACGAACTGGATCGCCTATCGCAACATCTAAGGTTGTGGAACCTATTTGCTTAGTGGGAACATCGACATCTGCTTGGGTGGCTTGTCTTGTATATAAATAAACTGGTATAACCATGTTATCGTCAATTGTGTTATTAAATAAATTTTTAGTATTTGTAGAATCAAAATTTAATGGAAGCGTAGGCAGTGGTACATTGACATTTTTTATTCCTAACATAGCTTTTGCGATTTGAATTTCAAGTTTGGTTTTGTTTATTGCCGAATTAACTACGTCTGTACCAAGTTGAGCACCGCCATAATATGCTTTGTACGCTACGTCCAATTGTGTGAAGGCGGCCGTAAGCTCGACGAGTGTACTGTGATTAGCTGCAGTACCAGTTAAATTTGCATATACAAAATCTTCTCCATTTGGTTTTTTTAGGTCTTTGTCAAGAGTTCCATCCGCAAGTGATGCTTGTGCGATGTCAAAGGCAGGTCCAAATGTAGCGGTTGGATTTGGATCAATATTATAAGCGTTCATTGCAATTTCCACAGCGTTATTTATAGCTGTTCGTAAAGTTTCTTCAACTTCTGGTGTTACCCAATATTTATCTTTTGCTATTTCTTTACCTGTTTTACTTGTAAATATTGGGACAGCTGTAGTCGCCGTTGTTGCCGTTAAATCTTCAGGAGCCGTAGGTGATGTGCTTCTAGACATAGCTTTAGACATACTTTCAAAAATACCCTCAGAAATATCTTCAGAAATACCTTTAGAAATACCTTTAGATATGTTTGCAGATGTTTCCGATACCCCGGCATGATTTTCTAGAATTAAATTAAAATAATTACTTTTGCCAGTATTAGTATCAAATAATTTATATACAATTTTCATATACCCGGAGTCAGGTGTATTATGAGTAGCATCTACATAACCCAAGTTTTGTTGTCCTGTATATGGAATTTCAGTACCACTAAAGTCACGGCTAAAAAATGGGAGTTCGTCTTGTAAAATATTATCTTCATTAATATACCATTTTGGTATATCGCCATCATTTAGGGTTGAATAGACACCCAATTTAATATTATCTGGTTTTTTACCATTAGGCCAAGTTAAATCAGGTATTGGATAGTTGGCCGCTGAGCTGGAATCCATAAATTGAACTAATTTATAAGCTCCTTTCAAAAAAAGATCATCAGGATTATATGACGGTCCTGTATATTCACCAAATTCAGCGCCTTGAAAATTAATCCTAGGAGCAGGAGCACCGAGGTTAAGGTGAGTGTTAGCAACGTGAATTAATGTTACTAACTTAAGAAGTTCATCAAAATAATCTTGGGCCTTACCGGGTGTATTTTTCGGCAGGGCATCAACTGAGTCATGTAATTTTTGTAATTCTTTAACGAAAGCTTCGATTTCATCGAGACCACCTAAGTTGCCGAAGTTACCGTTGTCTTCTAGAAGAGTTTTTAGCTTAATGTAGTTAGGATCAGAGGCATCTATAAATTGAGCTGGGGGTAGAATATCAATACCTTTTATCTCGGAAGCGGGTAAACCTATTAAGGTATGAGCAGCGATTAGGAGTGTATCGAGCTGATATTTACTGTCTAAAGAAGCAAGAATGGCGGCCAAGGAATCGATATCGAAATCCGCCATGGTCGGATTAGAGGGAGCGAGAGCAAAAGAGGAAGAAGCAATAAGAGTGAGAGCGATATGTTTTTGATATTTTTTCATGAATGACATTATGAAATCTCCTTTGATGTAATATAGTAAAATATGTAAGATAACAATGTTTAAATTTAGAAAAATATGTTTTCTAATTAAGAATAAACGCAATATATATTCTAAAAATATATATCGGTCGACAAAATAGATTACTAAAGAAGCAAAAATAAAATCTCACAAAATCTTGTGTGCACGCTTTCTCTCCCCCTACCTCCCATACATGGGAACTTAAGAAAATTAGCTACTTAGAAGTAACAAAAACTTGTATGCACGCTTTCTCTCCCTCTACCCCCCATAGCCGGGAACTTAAGAAATCACAAAATGACGGAGAGAGAGAAGTGCAAAATGACAACTCAGATTAGTAACTAAAATTTGTAGGCACGCTTTCTCCCTCCGTCAGCTAACGCTGACACCTCCCCCGCAATGTTGTGAATCGCTCCTAACCTCTCAGTCGCTAATTAAGGTGACTGATGGAGCTAGGCGTTGATAACTAAGGGATAGCGTGTACTTAAGCCTTCCTCCCCCGGAAGGTGGACGTGAAGCTACCGCACTTGACCTTGACTTAAGTTCCCGGCTATACCTATGCCTGGAGGAGGGTCCCGCTTCACTGCAATTTTGTGGAAACAGAAGGTGATCCCGCTACACCGCAATTTTGTGACTAAGATTCTTAAGTTCCCGGCTATGCCTTCCAGCGCAGCTAACTGAGGGGTACTATAAGTTGTGTTTACTTCATTTTAATTCCTCGATCTGTTTCGCCAGCAGGCAAATTTATACTGTTGCAATTAACTTATATATAAATTATTATAAGAATAAACAAGTACAGAATGTAATAATGGAGGTTATTGCTTATGATAAATTATTCGGAAATATTAAATTTGGATCCATACAGCAAGAACAAGAAGGAAAAGGGAGAATGGATAAGCCAAATACTAAGAGAGTTAACGAAACATCATGAAAAAAACTGTCCAGAGTACCGAAAGATACTAACTGCTATGGGACTCTATCCGTCCGCTACGCAGCCACCTTTCTCAGGAGAAAGGCTAAGTTCGGCCGAAAATATTAGTTACGAAGAGATACCATTTATACCGGTGCGAATGTTCAAAGAATACGAATTAAGAAGCATAGCGAAAGAAGAGATATTTAAGACTCTAACCAGTTCTGGCACAACAGGACAGGCTGTATCAAAAATATATTTGGATAAGCAGGCGAGTAGCATACAAACGAAAGTATTAACAAAAATAGTGGGAGAATTTGTGGGGAAGGGCCGGCATCCGATGATAATATTGGATAGCAAAGAGGTGATAAAAAACCGGCAAATGTTTTCGGCGAGAGGAGCCGGAATAATCGGCTTTTCAATATTTGGACGAGACAAATTTTTTGCATTTGACGAAGAAATGAAATTAGATGTAGAAGGGATGGAGAAATTTTTAGAAAAATATAAAGGAGAGAAGATATTTTTATTTGGGTTTACATTCATGATATGGCAACATTTTTACGAAATATTGAAAAAAAACGGATACAGGCCGGATTTATCCAAAGGTATACTAATACACGGAGGAGGATGGAAGAAGCTAGCCGATAAGGCGGTGAGTCCGAAGGAGTTTAATGAGAGGCTGAAAGAGGTGTGCGCCATAGAGAGCGTGCATGAATATTATGGGATGGTGGAACAAACCGGAACGATATATGTAGAATGCGAGAAGGGGCATTTACATTGTTCGATATTTAGTGATGTGTGCATAAGAGATCCGATAACCTTTTCAGTATTGGGAGAAGGAGAAAAGGGGTTAATCGAAGTTGTGTCGGTGTTGCCGTATTCATATCCAGGACATGTGTTGTTAACAGAAGATGAAGGAATGCTTTTGGGAGAAGATAATTGTGAATGTGGACGATTAGGGAAATATTTTAAAATAATGGGAAGAATAAAAAATGCAGAAATTCGGGGATGTAGTGATACGTATGAAAAAAAATGATTAACAGCAACTCTATACGTTAGCTTCACTCGAGAAGGTGAAGGGCGCAGCTACGTTGCAACTCTATCCGGTAGCGAAGCGGCCACCTTCCGGGGGACGGAAGGCTTAAGTGCACGCTACCCCGTAGTTATCAATGCCTAGTCTATCTGACACCTTAATTAGTGACTGAGAGGTTAGGAGCGATTCACAACATTGCGGGGGAGGTGTCAGCGTAATAGCCTCCTTCTCCGAGGGAGGTGTCACGAAGTGACGGAGGGAGTTGGAGGGAGAAAGCGGCCTTTAAGTTTCCACTAGTTTCAAGGGAAGTGGGACCCCCTCTGGGAGAGGGGGAGAAAGCGCGCATACAAGATTTTATTGCTTTCAAGTAAATTAAATTATTTCAATTAAGCCAAAATACGGAGGTGTACTAATACCTATGAAAAAAAATGATAACTACAATATAAAAGTATTATGTGGAGATATAGAAAAAGCGAGAGAAGCAAGAGCCTTAAGACCGTTTAGTGAAGAGGTGACAGAATTTTTAGTTAGTTTATCAGAAGAGATATTTAAGGACAAGCAGGCCAAACACTATTCGGACATCATAACCTTTGGATTTTTCTGCAGAGGAAAAAATATAGAAGCCTTAAAGAAGCAGTACAATCTAGAAAGCCGACTCGGGCTAGGATTGATATACCATATAGCGCCGGGGAATGTGCCGATGAATTTTGCGTATTCTTTGGTAGCAGGGTTGTTAGGAGGAAATGCATCAATAATAAAATTATCTAGTAAGGAGTTTGAACAGACGGAAATAATGGTTCGACTAATTAAGAAAGTTATGGAATCCGTGGAATTAAAGGGAGAATATGTAACGTTAGTAAAATATTCAGCAGAAAATAAAGAGGCCACGAACCATTTATCCGAGATATGTGATGCTAGAATGATATGGGGTGGGGACGAAACGATAAAGAAGATAAGAAAAAGCGAGTTAGGCCCACGATCGTTTGACATATTATTTGCCAATCGCAATTCGGTAGCAGTAATCGAGGCTAAAGAAATAACAAAGAACCAGAATTTAGGAAAGCAAGAAAGCATAGCAGGGTTAGTGAGATTAGCAAGAGATTTTTATAATGATACGTATTTATATGATCAAAATGCGTGTTCATCGCCAAGAATAATATATTGGGTAGGAAGCGACAGAGAAATAGAAGAAGCAAAAGTTCTTTTCTGGAATGCTATACACCAAGAAGTGGCCAATAGATATCAATTAGAAGCAGTGATATCGGTGAATAAATATGTAAACGTATGCCGAGCGGCCATAGAAATAGACAATATTACAGCAGAAAGAGGGCCGGATAATTTAATAACAAGAATGGCCGTAGGGGAACTTGATTCGAGGTTGTTTAGATATAATATGGCCGGGGGAAGTTTTGTAGAATATAGTTCGAGCGGAATAGAAGATCTGGAAAAGATAGCGGGGAAAGATTTACAAACGATAGGATATTATGCTAGCAAAAATATAGTGGAAGAAATAAAGAGAATGATAATAGAAAAAGGGGTAAGAGGAATAGATAGGATAGTGCCGATCGGAGAAACCTCTTCTTTTTCATTAGTTTGGGATGGAATAGATTTAATTTTGCGTTTATCGAGAATAATAACAAGTGTGTCATGAGAAATAATAAAAGCCTCCTAAAATAATAAATAGGAGGACTTTTTTTAGTTATGAAGGTCAAGGGCGCAGATTCGTTGTGACTCTATCCGTCCGCTTCGCGTCCACCTTCCTCAAGAGGAAGGCTTAAGTGCGCGCTACCTTGCGATGTTGCAAAAGCTGAATGCGAAGGTCAAGGGCGCAACTTTGTTGCGACTCTATCCAGTGGCTTCACTTGAGAAGGTCAAGGGCGTAGCTTTGTTGCGACTCTATCCAGTGGCTTCACTTGAGAAGGTCAAGGGCGTAGCTTCGCTGCGACTCTATCCAGTGGATTCACTTGAGAAGGTCAAGGGCGCAGCTTCGTTGCGACTCTATCCGTCCGCTTCGCGTCCACCTTCCTCAAGAGGAAGGCTTAAGTGCGCGCTACCTTGCGATGTTGCAAAAGCTGAATGCGAAGGTCAAGAGCGCAACTTTGTTGCGACTCTATCCAGTGGCTTCACTTGAGAAGGTCAAGGGCGCAGCTTCGCTGCGACTCTATCCGTCCGCTTCGCGTCCACCTTCCTCAAGAGGAAGGCTTAAGTGCGCGC
>LNZM01000095.1 GCA_002007295.1 Candidatus Epulonipiscioides saccharophilum
TTAATCGAAAGTATTTCCATTATATAACCTCCTTTGGATCAAGTAAGTCTCGGAGGACATCGCCCAAAATATTGAACAGTGATACTAACAATATAATGGCTAGCCCAGGATTAATAAACTTGATAATCTTATTCTTTCCTTTAAATTCAACTTCTAAATTATTAATCAAAAGTATCTCCATTACATAACTTCTTTCGGATCAAGTGCGTCTCGGAGGACATCGCCCAAAATATTGAAAAGTGATACTACTAACACAATGGCTAGCCCAGGTACGATCATTTGCATTGGGTTTAAACTAAATATTTGTTTTGCATCGTTAAGCATAGCGCCCCATTCCGGCGTTGGTGCTTGCACACCCATACCTAAAAATGATAGAGTAGAAATATTTATTATTGCCCAACCCATATCCAAACTTGCTAAGACCGCTGTTTCGGCAGCTATACTCGGCAGTAAATGCTTTTTTAGGATGAATGAGTTTTTATTTCCTATTACATTTGAGAAATTTACAAAGTTTACTGATCGATATTTTATTACATTCGTTCTTATCATTCTAGCATACCATGCCCATTTAATAAAAACATTTGCTAATACAACGTTCATAACATTTATGCCTAATAGAGCCACAACAGCAAACACTATAATTTGGCTCGGAAATGATAGCAAAATATCAACTATACGCATTAATATTTCATCTACCCAGCCCCTAAAATAACCAGATAGAATCCCTACCAAAAGTCCTATTGCCATTGTTCCTAACATCGTTAATGCGGCCAATCCTAGTGTGGGTCGAATGCCCCAAATTAGCTGAGAAAGTAGGCAGCGACCTAGTTGGTCTGCTCCTAATGGATATTGCCAAGATGGGTCTGCAAATTTATTCATAATATCTGCTTTCAACGGATCGTTTGGCGCAAATACAGGTGCAAAAATACCTATTATACTTATAGTAATTAAAATGCTAAGCGTTATCATTGCTCCTTTGTGATTGAATAATCTTTTAAGCATTTTTTTCACCTCCCACTCTTAGCTTTGGATCCATTATATCTTGTATTATACTATTAAGCGTTATCATTGCGTTGCCGTGATTGAATAATTTTTTAAGCATTTTTTTCGCCTCCTACTCTTAGCTTTGGATCCATTACTCCTTGCAATATATCAAAGATTAAATTAAATACAACAAATAGAACGCCAATAAGTAGAACATAGGCTTGTATTACTGGGAAATCTCTGTTAAATACCGAGTCGATACACAGTGTTCCGAGTCCCGGCCATGCGAAGACACTTTCGACTACTATTGTTCCAGCGATTAATTGGGGGATACTCATTCCTATTGCTGTTACACATGTTTGGAGTGAATTTTTTAGTATGTGTTTTACCAATATTGTTCTTTGCTTCAATCCCCTGACGTTTGCATATAATACGTAATCTTCTCTCATATTTTCTATCATGTTATTTCTTATTAATCGAATAAAAATGGATATGTAGGAAAATGCAACTGTTATACCCGGTAAAATTAAGCTCGAAAAGCCATCATTTCCACTGGTTGGTAGTAAATTTAGTTCAACCGAAACTATCCACATAAGAAGGAGACCGACCCAGTAGGAAGGCATAGCTGTGGTTAAGAAAACAAAGCCTCTCATAATTTTGTCAAACCATCTATCTTTGTATACAGCACATAAAAAGCCAACGGGCAAGCTAATTACAATAACCAGTAAAAACGCAAAGGTTGAAAGCTGTAGCGTATTCGGTAATGCATGCAAAATTTCACCGGCTACGGTCCGGCCTTGTTTGGCATAACTTATGCCGAAGTCGAAGCGCATAGCGTCAGTAACCCAGTTAAGGTATCGTTCCCAATAGGGTTTATCCAATCCTAGTTCGGCCTGAACTTCTGCAATCATTTGTTCGGTTATTACGGGCACTTGGCGAACTCTTAACGCAACTTCTGCTGGATCTTGTGGTATCATATTTATAAATACAAATGTAAATACAGAAATTGCTAAAAGAAGTGGAAATATACTAAGAACTCTTTTTACAATATATTTATTCATCTTTTCTCCTCTTTCTTAGATTTTAAATCTCAAATCTTAAATTGCAAACCTTTTCGCAAATCTCAAAAAAGAAGCGAAAGAAACTAAATTCTCTCGCTTGATTATCAACATTAAAATTGCATATCCCAAAATGGTATTACATAGGAAGACGGCATAAACCCTACATCTTTAAGCTCTGTGCTGTATACTGCCTTATTTGTTTCATAAACCAATGGAATATATACTGCGGACTCATGCAAATCGGTTAGAATTTTAGTATACATATCTTGTCGTTCTTGTTCATCAACAATGGTTAATACGTCTGTGATGTTCGCATCGATTTCTGATTTGTTGTCCAAACCTAATTGAGCAGCGTAGTCGCCGTAAACCGGCCCTCTCATTGCTGATAGAGCGGCATGTGGGTCGTACGGATTCCCCCAAGGAATGTTCATCATAATGTCAAATTCGCCTAGTTTGGACATGTCAAAATATGTTTCACGTTCAAATCCTTCTAGCTTAAGTTCTATGCCCAATGTTCGGAATTCCGATTGCAAATATTCTCCTATAGATTTATCGGTAACAGTGTTGTTATCGTACAGATAGCCTAAAGAAAGTCTAACACCGTCTTTAGTGCGAATCCCATCAGGGCCTTTTTTCCAACCTGCTTCATCTAATAGTTTTTCGGATTTTGCTATATCAAATTCGTATGGATCAAGTTCTATATTACAATATGGCACATTATTCGCATAAAGATTGTTTGCTACAATTTCCATACCAAAAAATATACCCTCATTGATTGCTTCTTTATTGACTGCATGATTTATAGCCTTTCGCACTGATATATCTTTTAAGATAGGATTAGATGAATTCATTAGTAAATGTTTGGTTAATGTCGGATCGGATGTAGCAACTACAAAGTCATTGTTATCCTCGAAAGAAGCAAGGGTTTGGGCATCTAGCAAGTTTCCGCCATAAATTAAATCCACTTCTCCTTTTTGCAGAGCTAACACTCTTGTTTGGTTTTCTGGGATAACTTTTACCCTTATCGATTCTATACTTGGTTTTTCGGCCCAATAATTTTCGTTAACCTCCATGACTACGTATTCATTTTCAATATACTCACCCATTTTGTAAGTGCCACTACCTATGTATTCTATAACCCCATCTTTGGTTGTCCCATTCTTCATAGTAGCAGGAGCTGCTATCCCGTAAGGTCTGGTCACCCCAAGCTCGGTTAAAAATGGCGAGTACGGCTCCGAAAGAGTGATTATAAATGTTCTCTCATCGGGCGCTTCATAACTGGCCACTAGCCTTGCCGATTCCATCCAAACATGTCGATCTATGTTGTCCCAAATAGCATCGAAATTTGCTTTTATGGCTAAAGCGTTGCACACTTCTCCGTTTGTAAATGTTACGCCTTCTCGAATTTTAAATGTGTATGTAAGTCCGTCTTCTGATATTTCCCAACTTTCAGCTAGGCATGGCTCTATTCCGCTGTTTTCAACCGATACTAATGTTTCATATACCAGTTCTTGAAACCACATCTCTCCTTGGTATAAATGCGGATTTGGATCTCTTATATCTCTAAAGTTAGCAAATACAAGTTCCGTTTTAGGTTCGTTGCTAGCCGATTGACTTTGTTCTGCGTCATTGTTGCCACATCCAGAAAGTAGTGTGAGCATTACCGTGCTTGAAATTAACATAGATAGTAGTTTTGTCATTATCTTCTCCTTTTTGCGTTAGACCAAGCTAACCGTGGTTTTAAAAAAATTAGCATTCGCTAAAACTATATTTAATCTATCACATTTTAAGTTAGTTGTCAAGAACTAATTTATTTTTTCTATCGCAATTCATGTCCGTATTGACACGAGAAGATTGAAAAAGTCACCTTAATTTCCTTTGGTAGCTATTTAACCAATTAACGAAGTGTAGCCTAAAAAAAATCCGCTACTTATACAAGCTAAATGAAAAAGGCTTTCCTTATAAAATACAGGAGAGTCTAATACAGGATAAAATTTGAATGCGATTTGAAAAATACTGAAATTTTTTACAAAATATGTTTAGATCTTTGATTTTTTGGCTTCACTTTAAATGTGAGGTGCTATAAAATACACAGACTAAATAAAAAAAGACTCTCCTTATAAAATAAAAGAGAGTTCAATGCCAGGATAAAATTTTAATGCGGTCTGAAAAAGACAGCAACTTTTTTTCAAAAGATGTTTAGATCTTTGATTTTTTGGCCACACTTTAAATGTGAGGCGTTATAAAATATGTAACAGAAAATACCTAGTGATCCTTTCCGTGAAAGGGATGGTACCTTCTGTTGTGTTTTTTGATTGAGGGGTCCCGCAAACCCTCCGTCGGGACTATGGAAGTTCTCGTTCTAACATGTATTTTGAGGATTTTTTAAGTGAAAAACATCAACTTAAAATTAAAATACTCAATTTTTTTAAAAACAAAATGATTTATTTAAAGCGTTATTAGAACAACACAATTATTAGCAATACTACTACTAACATTGCAAAAGAATATACCATAAATAGCATAACCTCTTTCATCCACAGCACCTCCAATCTATAGAATAAGAATTCCATAGTCGAGGTGGAAACTACCAAACCGCCCGCTCATATTTTGAGAGGGTATCATTTTTATGTAAAATCAATTATCTTATTGTCTTTTTCAACACCGCAATTATTCTACCATATGTATTTGCAAAATACAAGTATAAAATTATGGAATATATGACAAAAAAAAGTACTTTGTTAGCCATTCGTTACGCAACTGGAATCATATCGATATTGACTATATACTTAGTAGTGTGCTAGCATAAAAAAATGTGATAAATGGTAGTGGAATATTTATTACAGCCAACTATCGTAGAACTTCTTCCTTATAATATTAGGCTGTCAACCTTATAATATTAGGCTGTCAACTTTTTTAAGGCTAAATGGCACAAAAAAAGCCCGTTGCTTAAACGGACACGGGCTAATTGAAATGCTAAAACTTTTTGCTAACA
>LNZM01000096.1 GCA_002007295.1 Candidatus Epulonipiscioides saccharophilum
TGGCTGAAATTAATTTTCTTCTACTATTTATAAGGAAGAAATTCTACGATAATCAGTTGCAAATAATTTTCCTCTACTATTTATAAAGAAGAAGTTCTGCGATAGTTGGCTGAAATTAATTTTCCTCTACGATTTATAAAGAAGAAATTCTTCGATATTCAGTTATTAATATCGAGCGAAAAATGATTTAAAAATTTAAAAATAATCTTAAGGAATTTTATAATAGATTAATATCGCTATTATAAAAAACCCATTTAGAAATATGTAGAAATAAGTTTCAATTTAAGACATAACCAAATGCGAATTTTTGGATCTTAAGATAATTTTTATAAATTTAACACGTTTTTTTTATGCTAACACACCACTAATACATAGTCAATATCTATATGATTGCAGGTATGTGACGAATGGATAACAAGGTATTTTTTGTTATATATTCTAAAAATTTACACTTGTATTGTATAAACACATATAGTATAATGATTGCGTTGTTGAAAAAGACAATAAGATGCTTGATTTTACATAAAAATAAGACCCGCCCAAAAAGATGAGCGGGTGGTTTGGTAGTTTCCACCTCGGTTATGGAATTCTTGTTCTGTAGATTGGAGGTGCTGTGGATGGAAAAGGTTATGCTATTTATGGTATATTCATTTTCACTATTAGTCATAGTATTGCTAATAGTTATATTGTTCTAATCAATTCCCAAAATAAATAAAATAATTTTTGAACAAAATTGAGGATTGTGATTTTTGTTTAATATTTTTAACTTGAATAAAACCCGCCCAAAAATATGAGCGGGTAGTTTGCTAGCTTCCTGATAGCCGACTATTATAAGGAAGAAGTTCTGCAAGAATCGGCTATATTTTCCATAAACTTACACTTGTATTTTGCAAATATATATGGTAGAATAACTGCGATGTTGAAAAAGATAATAAGATGATTGATTTTACATAAAAATGATACCCGCTCAAAAATATGAGCGGGTGGTTTGGTAGTTTCCACCTCGACTATGGAATACTTATTCTGTAGATTGGAGGTGCTGTGGATGGAAGATTGTGTTATGATGCTTATTTCAAGCACGTTTTCAGTATTAACAATATTTGGTGCATTAATATTAGCCAATATACTTTTTAGAAATAAATAGTTAATATATTTTTTTAATTTATTCAAAAAATATTGAGGATTATAAGACTGACTTGATATTTTTAAGTCAAAAAAATTCTCAAAATATAAATTAGAATAGAACTTCCATAGTCCTGTCGAGGGTCTAGCAGAACCCTCAATCAAAAAACACAGTAGAAATGTCTACCCTTCTCCTAGTAGAAAGGGTTTAACAGGCATTTTCTGCTACATATTTTATAGCGCCTCACATTTATAGTGTGGCCAAAAAATCAAATATCTAAACATCTTTTGAAAAAAAGTTTTTGTCTTTTTCAATAGTATGCTCACTTTAATATTTTATTTTAGACTCTTCTTTAAAGGAGAGCCTTTTTCTATTTTGCCCGTATCTCTGAAACTCCCACTCCTAAAGGAGTAGGGTTCTTAGGTAGTAACGGATCAACTCGCTTTTTTGTCTTTTGTCTACTTATCTTTCTTTAACCTAATAAAACTCATCTGTACACGCTCTTTTGCCATGGCTGGCCCGCATGGCCCGGGAGGGTCCACCAAGACCCTATCAAAATTAATATAAAAAAAGACCCACTCAAAAAATGAGTGAGTCATCTACTAATATTTAACCGGATTTATTTCTATATCTATCTATCTGTATTTGTATCTATTTTTTATTCTATCGCCCCACCTTCGGCTGGTATCTGATTAACATTAAACGTTATGGTATTTTCTTTTGAGCCCCAGTCTCTGGCCATGTATTTTACAACAACCGGTTCACCAGTCTTAATTGCATCATCTTGATATTGTAGTAAAGTGGTCTTAGACATGACTTTGCCAGCTGAGTCCAATATTTGCTTAGTACCTGAAACTTTGTCCTTTCCATTTACTTTTAATGGTAAAATTTGTTCACCACTTTTTTCTAAATAAGAAATTTGAAAATAGTTGAATGAATTATCTAACGGAATGAAATTATCAGTACGCAAAGTATCTCCAGGCTCTATATTTAAATCTATGGTTGTATTTACGGGCAAGTGTATACCATCCTTATATATTGTTGGTGGTGTCATGTCCGCAGAGTTTAACGTAAATTTAAATACATTCTGCTGTGTTTTATCTTCAGATTCTGCGATTACATGTACAGCATAATATCCTGACGCAGTTAAATTCGTTAATGTATCTGGATGATATATAACTCCATTACTTAGTGGATATTCTATTCGTACTCCTTCAGGATACTTTAAAGTTAATGGTGAGTCCATAGACATATGAACCATGCTACCTGCTACCACCGGATTACCGTTTGCAAGTGTAACAACAGGCATTGGAACGGTGGTTGCTGGTGCAAGCTCATCGGATACTGTAACCATCAAAGTAAAAGTCACCTCTTTAGCTCCATCGTTTATTTTATATAGTATTCGATGTGTTCCTACTGTATCAGTCATATCTAACATTTTATCTGACTTAAGATCAGTTCCTTTATCAGTGACTGAATTGTAATTTAAGGATATCGTACGAGAAAATTTTGCGTTAAGTGCGTTATCATCAGCTATTACATTTGGCACATATACTGAATCTTTTTTAAGAGTTATATCTACCGTAGTTCCAGTGACTATTTCTCCGTTATAAAGTATTTCAGGAGCTTGTGTATCGGTAACCGTAAATGGCATAACTTTTCTTGAACCAATACCAAAACTGTCTCTAGCAGTGCAAACAATTTCATAATCAGCCGCTATCCACGTAGCTTCTCTTTCTAATACTATGGAATCTTTATCTGGATACCATGTTCCTTTCGTACTTTTTTTACGTACAATTTGTATTTTCACATCTTCTACCGGGTTACCATCTCGATCGTATGCTACAATTTCTGGTATGGCAAAAGGATCGTTGACAACATAAGTATCTATGAAGCTGGAAGTATCAGTCCAAGTTATAGCGTCTTTGACAGTCAAGGTACATACAACACTTCGGGCACTTGTACCGGATCCGGCGGAGTAAGTGATCGTATAGACACCGGCTTCTGTAATGGAATCGACGGTACCAGTAAACTCTGCACCATCTTTAGTTATCGTAGTTGTGAGTGGCGTATCTGCGCCGTTCAATGTAGCGGTAGCATTCCAAGCTGGTTTGGTTAGACCGACACCTTGATAATATTCGAACGAGAAGTCATCGGTATACTCTGTTGTTCCGGCAGTTACAGTAATATGTGGTAGTGCGTTGACTACGACTACTTTTCCAATGAACATTTCAGTATTACTACCTGCGGCGAAATTCGGATCAGTCGAAGCCATATAAATAATGTAGTAAGTACCTAATTCGTCGGAAATATTTGCAATATCCTCCAATGAAGCATTTCTATTTATCATTTCTAGCGTGATTTTAGTATGCTTATTTCTGCCTTCTTTCAATATAACAGCATTGAAGTGCGCACCATCTTGATATTCTACAACTGGTCTGTATGGCGTGTTTAATTCCGCATTGTCATTATGTGTTAATGATGAGGCCGGAACAGCCATTAGTCCATTGCTAGCAAAAGGACTTGTTTCTCCATTTACACTCAAATCAATAGAATTTGCTTCGAATTGAGTTTTGTTTGGCCCAGTTATATTAAGCACTTGCATTGCGTAAGAATTACCATCACTATCCATTACGTCATATAAAAATTGATAAACGCCAAATTTACTAGTTTTTAGTTTCGTGTCTGTGGATTCATTACCATCTGGATCGATTAAAGTTCTGATTGTCACCGGTGATAGATCGCCATCTTTTTTGTCAGTAGCCGCAAATGGATACCAACCTTGGTTTACGTTCGCTACATTAAGAAATTGATAGTCCATGTTATAAACAATCATACCTGGATCTTCTCTATCAATGGCTGTGACAACTACATTAGTCAACTTATTAGTTTTACCATTCTTTGTAACATTAAAAGTTTGAGTCAAAACATTAGGTTTGTTCTTAGCAAATGACTGAGCATAGTTAAACTTAGAGACTAAGTTCAATATATCGCCAGCCGCAAAAGTACTTCCGTCAGGATCTGAAATTAAGGTCGCCAAAGCTGCTGCATCTGGTTTATCAGGCAATGTTGGGAACAGATAAATAGATTGTTGTTTCAAACTTCTAGCGCCATTCTCATCAGTAAATGCTGGACCATCTAAAGTAATTTCCAAAGTAAAAGTAAAGATACCTTTTAGTGATTCATCATCTGGAAGTGTGGAATCCGGAATAGAATACTCGATCGTGTAAGTTCCGGCTTTATAGATTATATCATCTAAACGTTTTATTACGGTGCCATCACCAATACGAGTAATCTTTTCTGTAATATTCGGATTGTCAATATTAAGGCCATCATCGACAACTGTTTTCACAATTGTTGGAAGGTTATATCCGGCCGGTAACGTATGTGTTGTATCTTTATCTACGGTACTACCATTTACCGTTACGCTGATTACCGGTGCGTCATTTGAGTCGATTATTTGTATGTTAAAACTAAATTTACCTTTTAACTCTTCATTCTCTGGCTCCACGGCATCGGCGATAGAGTATTCGATCTTGTAAATTCCCGGCGTACTCATTATAGTTGCTAAATCTGTTACTATGGTATTGCCGTCTGTGTTCGTAATAACTTCTTTAATATCTGGACGCTCAATATTCACTCCATTATCGAGAACTGTTTTAACAATTGTTGGTACAGCCGATCCGGCTAATAACTGAATTGTTGAGTCTTTCACTATAGGTGTGTCGTTTAAGGTCACGCTAATTACTGGTGCTGTATTTGGTTCAGTTATTTCTAAAATAAAACTAAATTTACCTTTTAGCAATTCATTACTTGGATCCGTGGTGTCGGCGATAGAATATTCTATCTTGTATCGGCCAGGTAAGCTCATAATTTCTGTTAACGATTTATTCACCAGTGAATCATCTGAAGCATTCATAATTGTTTCGACGATATTTGAAGTGTCAATATTTACTCCGTTATCGATAACCGTTTTCACAATCGTTGGAACGGCTGATCCAGATTCTAGGCTTATGCTTTGGTCTTGAGTTA
>LNZM01000097.1 GCA_002007295.1 Candidatus Epulonipiscioides saccharophilum
TTCTCTACATAGAAATTATTCTGATTTTAGATTGGCCGAAATTGAAGAATTAAAAAATAAATCCTATGATTGCATGAAAGAACCTCGAATACTTTGCTTCAATAAACCTTTTGTGATTATTTGTATCAATGAAGTTAGTCAATTGCCTATTTTTATTGGTATAAGAAATTAAATTAATCAGCCTATTGGTTGCTACAAGAAACTAGACTAATTAGCCTCTCAGTCACTTCGTGATAGCTCTCCTAAAAGAATGCCAGGTTGGAGAGCCTTGCGTTACCCTTCCGTCTTCACAAATTGCGGGCAATCAGGTATAAAATTGCAGGGAAGCAAAGTTGCAAAATTGCGGAGAAGCGGGACCCACCTCCTGTGGAGGGGGAATAAGAGGAGAGAAAGTGTGCATACAAATTTTTGTTGCTTTAAAGCAAATTGTAATTTTTGCAAGTTTGCATCGTTTGTATGTCACTTGAAATCTATTGGTTGCTATAAGAAACTAAACTAATTTGCTTATTGGCATTGCTACAAAAAAACTAAACTAATTTGCTTGTTGGGATAAATTGCTAAGATAACTTTTAGCATAAAACTGGAATAATACTTGTTTAATGTCGATGATATAGCATAGAGGTATGTTTCGAGATACCTCTATATATAAAAATATCAAAAATATAAAATAGGGGTGAAATGGTTGAAAAAATTCAAAGACTTTAAAAAGTACAAGGAATCGTCCAAGCAGTTTATAATAACATATAAAAATTATTTATTAATTTATAGTGTAACCTGTTTAGGGTTGTTAGCGATTGGAGCATGTAATACTTGGTTACGTCAAGAAAAAAATGAGAACCACTTCGATCATTTTTACGATGAACAAAATGTAACGGAGAATATAAATACCAGTTCCGAGTCAGACAATCTGGATTCTATTATAGAAAACGAAATTCCGAATTTAAATTTATTGGGCGAGGACAGATATAGTACTGCAGAAGGTCGAGCCGAAATACTAAAGGAATCTATAATAGAGCCGAAGGCAGAAATGTTAGAATTAGATTATTTTTCTAACGCTAATAAAGATAATATTAATGTAGAGCTTGCTAATTTGGGGCTTAATTTTATTAACATTTTAAATCCGGAAGCTAATTTAACCGTATCGCCTGTATCGATAGCATATGCATTGGGAATGACTAGTAATGGTGCGCAAAATAATACTTTGGCCCAAGTTGAACAGCTACTCGGCGCTAATCTTCATTCTTTAAATGCTTTTTGTGAACGCTATATCAATTTGGCCCAGGAATCCGAACAAATAAAGTTAGCAAATTCGATATGGTTTAATGAAAACAAAATAAATATATCTGATCCATTTTTACAGGTTAACAAAGATTGCTATTCCGCCGAAATGTATGATATAGATTTCAATTCACAAACTAATGAGTTGATCAATCACTGGGCGGAGGAAAAGACCAATGGCCAATTGACAGATCTGATGAAAGATCCGATAGATATGGATACAGCAATGGTTCTAGTAAACGCTCTTGCTTTTGAAGATTCATGGCTTAAACCTTACGGCCCAAATGAAATATATAAGAATAATTTTAATTTAGAAGATGGTACGATTCAGCTTGTAGACTTTTTACATTCCAACGAAGATATTCTATTCGTATTAGGAAATGGCGAGGCCGTGGGTATTGTTAAACCATATCAAGACGATAAGCATTCGTTTGTGGCAATCACATCAGACCAAAGTATTCACAAATTTTTGAAAGATGTAAACATAGAAGATATATTAACAGCGATAGAAAATCCAATATATCAACCGATATCTGTGCAATTGCCAAAATTTAATTTTAGTTGCAATATGGACTTAAAAAATATATTATCCTGTTTAGGCGTTACTGATGCTTTTGATTCTACAATGGCGGATTTTTCGAAGATGACAGCGCCCAAGGATAATTCATTCTACATAGGTCAGGCTATCCATAGTACAGTAATCGATGTGAACGAAAATGGCTCATCCGCTGCAGCCGGCTCAGCTATTGCAATAATGAATCGATCCATGCCAATGCCAGCAAAATATGAAGTAGCGTTTAATAAACCGTTTTTCTTTATGATAATGGATGATATATTAAATCTTCCGGTTTTTATGGGTGTACTAAATTATTTTGAAGACATTCCGGTTGGTATGTTGGTATAGAAAGTTTTAAAGGTGTGATGATTATTCCAATTCCATTCGTCAACTTCGCTTGAAAAGGTCAACCATCTACTGCAATTTTATTTATTAATTAATTCAAGGAGGAATTAATCATGAAATTAAAAAGTATATTAAGAAAAATATCTCTTGTTTCTTTAGCCGGTTTAATGTTTACAGCTTCGTATAGTTCATGCTTGGCTAGAACCATTCAAAAAGATGCAGAAGTACAGATTCAGATTTTACTTAATAATAATAATAATAGCTCAGAAATGATTTCTAATAATTCAAAATCAAAATCTGCTGTACCCAAAAATAATAATTCAGAAGTTATTTCTAATGTGGTCGGAAATAATAACTCAGAAGTGACTTCTAATGTGGTCAAAAATAATAGCTCAGAAGTGGCTTCTAATTTGGCCGGAAATAATAGCTCAGAATCTAAAATCGTAAATCCAGTATTAGTTTTTGACCTTATTAATTCTGAAGCAAAATTTAATGCTGCCGAAAATAATAATTCAGAAGCAATTTCTAAGGAGATCGTAAATTCTAATTCAAAAGCGAAGGCTAATGTAACCGTAAATTCTAATGCAGAAGCGAAGGTGAATGTGACCATAAATTCTAATGCAGAAGCGAAGGTGAATGTGACTATAAATTCTAATTCAGAAGCGCAGGCTAATGTGACCATAAATTCTAATTCAGAAGCGAAGGTGAATGTGACCATAAATTCTAATTCAGAAGAGAAATCTAATGAGGCCATAAATTTTAATTCACAACCAATTTATTCGGCGACCATAAATTCTAATTCAGAAGAGAAATCTAATGAAGCCATAAATTTTAATTCACAACCAATTGCGTCGGCGACTGTAAATTCTAATTCAGAACCAACTTCACCGGCGATCGTAAATTCTAATTCCGAAATGAAATCTACTGAAGTCGTAGATCCTTCTATTTCTATAGTGAATGCTATAGCAAACTTAGGGGCCGATATTTTAAAGACAGAAAACAAACTAGATAACATTTCTATATCACCACTTTCTATCGCTTACGCTTTGGCCATGACAGCAAATGGAGCAGCTGAAAATACTTTGGTTCAAATGGAAAACCTCTTGGGCCATGATATCAGTGGGTTGAATACATTTTTGCAAGATTATACTTCTTCTCTTCCGGATCATCTCAACATTGCTAACGCCATTTGGTACAATAATTCCGGCCATATTCATATAGAACCAAGTTTCATCGAGAAGAATAAAACATACTACGAAGCTATTATCAACCAAGTGGTGTTCGACAGCAATACGCACAAAGTTATAAATAAATGGATAGAGGAAAATACTCTCGGCCTTATTAAGGATATGCTGGCCCAACCTCTTCCGCCAAGTACAATAATGTGCCTGGTTAATGCTTTGGCTTTTGAAGGTAGCTGGACTGACGCTTTCGAAAAATACAATATCAAAGACGATATCTTTACCAACGCCTCCGGCGAAAAACAAACTGGCCCCTTCATGTCTAGCAACGAGAAACTCTACATTTCTACCGAGAACGCAGTCGGATTTAAAAAATATTACGACGATTTCCGCTACTCTTTTGTAGCATTGCTTCCGGATGATATAAATGACTTTATCCAAAATCTAGATATGTCCCAGATCCTCCATGATATAGAAGATACTCAGCGAACAGCGGTTAAAATTGAAATGCCGAAATTTAACTTTAAGTACGATCTAGACTTAACTGAGATATTGCCGACTTTAGGCATTTCCGATGCTTTTAATCCAGTTTTGGCTAACTTTAAACACATGGGAGCATCCGATAATGGGAACCTTTACATCGGCAAAGCTCTACATAGTACAACTATGGATGTGAACGAAAATGGAACCGTGGCCACAGCGGCTACTATTATAATGATGATGGAATCAGCCATGTTTATACCGGCTGAAGAAAAAATTATTAAGTTAGATAAACCGTTTTTCTTTATGATCATGGATGAAAAAAATTCGTTGCCAATTTTTGTGGGCGTTCTAAATTCTTTAAATTAAATTTGCACTTGACCTTAGCCTTCCGTCCCCCGGAAGGTGGACGCTTCGCTACCGGATAGAGTTGCAGCGAAGCTGCGCTCTTGACCTTGATCTTGACCTTTTCAAGCAAAACGGACGGGACGGACAGAGTATAAATTTATAAATATACAAAGGAGAAATTATGTTTAAAAAATATCAAAAACACATGGCTCTCGCCTTAATATCGGCGACAACAATATTGCCCTTAGAGGCCCAAGCATTCGACATTTCTACATCCGGATCTATAAGCAGAGTGGCAAGTAGCAGCTTAGGCCAAGAATATAAATTAAATGAAATATTGCAACAATCTCTAGACCTACTTAACATACCCACTTCTACCATAAAAGGTTTGGATATCGACCCTACTATTAAATATATAGAAGCAGACAACCGACATTTGGTTGATCTTAAAAACACTTTAGAAGTAGATGGCCAATTCTCTTCTGGCGGCGCATTAACGGAAATCAAAACTTTTGCTGCAAAGCTATCCGCCCTTAATACTGAACTAGCCAAGTTGGAAAATCAACAATTCGGCCAAGGCGAAGCTTATTTAAACCAGATAAACGACCTGAAAAAACTAATACATATTGTTGATGCTCATATGGATTTATCTAGCGAGCCTCCTATTATTAATTATGAAAACATTTTATATGGCGAAAATTCCGGCCAAGTATATGAGGGCATAAGCTACGATGGCGTACTGAAAGTGATCAATGTACCCTCCAATCTTGCTTCGGCATATCCTATTAAGGATCTAATCTGGCCTTCTAGTGGCAAGCCGAATAATATTCAAATCGCTGTTAAAACTATTTCAGGCCCACCTAACGTTTTTGTTAATGAAGGTTCGCTTTTCCCCACAGACAGTGCTGTTGCTTATGATCCAAACTCTAAAAAAAATCTAGGCACCATCGACATGGATGACTATTATATTGGGGCCGATGATTTTGGTAACGAACTGTGCCAGGTCACTGTAGAATACATTATTAAGGATACGAACACTGGCAAATCTAACAAAATGAATCTAATTCTAAAATCTACTAAATCCCTAGCCTCAAGAGCTATGCCTAGATCTTCTACCCCAGCTCGTTTGGATCAGTCCACAACGACCTCGGCCGTTCCTATTTTGGTTAGCGAATCCTCTGGTAAAGATATTTCACCATCCCAGTTTTGGGTATCTTCTTCTATCTTTAACAACTTAAAAAATGCTATCGATCTTTCCACGGATTTAATCATGAATATTTTTAAAGAAACTAATACAACACTTGATTTTGCTACAAGTTTTGAATTATCCCCAATCGTTGACTTCGCAGATACGTCCATCCCGAATGTGCCAGCACTTCGTCCAGACGAAAAACCTTATTTATTCGCAGACATAACAGTCGGATCTGACCTTGATCATTCTACCTTAGCAGAGCTTTCCGCTGCTTATTCTCAACTGAATAGTGCTTATGATTCTTACATATCTCAAGCTAGGTTCGGCACCATGTCTCAGGCGAATTTTGATAACCTGGCCACCGCTAATTTTGCTATCCAACTAGCTAAAGCTCAAATCGGTATCCGGCCCATCAATGAGACTTTACCGACTCAGATCAATAACTCTTTCTTCTATAAAAAAGACAGCACAAATTCGGATTTTTTCGAAAGCCCTATTTATTTATACGTTAAAAAAGCTACTGCCTCCGATATTTCGGGTGGTGCTACATCTGTTTTTGTAAATTCTTCAGTGCCAGCACCACAGGCTCAGATTGGCGACTTAATTATAGCCGAAGAAAGTAATGCCGAAGATATTGTGTTGTATAACTCATTATCTGGTACCATGCAACCCCTTAATAACTTGGCCACTGAAAATTATTTTATGGCTCCGATTATTTGTGATGACCCTTATCTAGTCGGTCTAGAAATTCCCGGCGGGCCATATTCTGGTTTTACCGATTCAGATAAATTAGAAACCCACTATATTACTACTTTGGAAGCAGCTCGTTATTTAACTCAACTTCGTCTTTTAGTTTCCGAACTATCAAGATACGATGGCTTAGATTCGAATGGTAACTCTTTATCCAAAAAGTCTGCTAACGCTGAAATTAGCGCAGGTAATACTTCGGTTAATGGAAAAACCAGAATCGCCTCTATCAAATCTGAAATTACTGACTTCATTTCTTCAGTTGCTCTTAAATCCGGCCAAGTTCATGCCAAAGAAGCTGCTATAAATGAATTGCGTAAATTATTAATGCATCTAGGTTATTGTGAACTGGATGGCGATAATATTGCCCAACCTATACCGCCAGCCGATTTAGCCACAAGTCCTTTAGAAGCTACTCCAATTTATCAGGGTGGCTTAAATAACACAATAGATTCTAATGAAGTAACGAATCGACAAAGTTTCGACTTAGCAGATCATGATAACGACGATCCATCCGATATTAAATATCGTGGTCAAGATAGCACTACGCCGTTCTATGATATTTCCGATGTAGAAGGCATCGATATTCCCCCTACTCATTATTGGGTTTCCGATTCTGCACGTGATACTTTGGCCAACGCAGCAACCAGAGCACATAATTTAATTCATTCGAAATATATAACTTGCTCTCAAACAGAAATAAATGAGAATTTATATAGATCGTATTCTTATGGTTTAACCAATCTTAATTCGCCTTCGCCCGTTATTTCTTCGACCGATTATAAATTTTATACAACCGAGCTGGTTAATAAAGAAGTGGATTTGCTCTCGGCTGCCATTAACGATTACGATGAATCAGCTCAACTTAGTACATACTCGGCTTTTGGTAGCGCTTTGGACGATTTGGAAACTAATTATCCTATTACTCATAAAGTACATTTATACTTTACACCGGCTCAATATGATTCTGACGGAAAAATTAGTATGCAAAGACGTATGACTCCAGCCACCGGTAAAACGTTTATATCACACGATGGAATTTATGAAGTAACTAGAGAAATTTTAACCTCTTCGGAAGCATCCGGACAAGCCATTAGTTCAATCGAAAATGTTGAGTTAATGTCTTACCCTGTGACTAACATTGCTGATTACGGTTATGTATCGTCCAAAGATGTAGACAATTTAGAAAAAGCAATCGGGCCTTTATTGAATGTACTAAACTTAAGTGATCAACTACAAGATTATGGATCTTATGCAGATGACTCGAAATTTGTAAAACAGGCTAAAGAAATAGCCAAAATGTATGCCGAAGATAATCAACTAGAAACTTTAACAGATGGAATTGACTCTGCCATACAGAATTTTGAGGATAAAATAGAACCTGTTATACCGTATAAAGATACAAGAGACAGTTTGCAAAGTGTAATCAACACAGCAAGAACTTCAGGCATTTTAATTGACTCAACAAATGTTTCAGTAAAAGTGGATAACGGCATTGCCTATCTAAATTCAGCTAATTATGTTATTTCAGATGACAATGGATTTAGCTATAAAACATATGATTTGGCCAATAAAAAATGGAGTGAACCGATATCTTTAGCAGGTACTAGCAAAAAATGGATTTCATCCGCAGATTTAAAAAATTTCAATGTAGCAATAGAAAAGGCCGAAAAAATAATTCAAGATACTATGGCCATAGCTACTGAAATAAATAAGAATATCACGGGCGATAAAAGCGATGATATAGCAGGCGAGGAACTGACATCGGAACCGATTACGGGTACAGAATACGCAAGTGTAAAATTTAACTCTGCTGCTTACAACTCTATCATAGCCAATAAAGATAAAACTGAAGATTATTTTAAACAAGCTGAAGAAATTTTGACAACTGCGCAAACCAGTTTTGTCGATAAATTCGCTGTACCGAATACTCTGGCCGGCAGTGCTAATACAGCTTACCAAAATTTTAAAACTGCCATTGGCTCGCCATTTACAATTGATAATTCTAATAATATTCCAGTTGGCCAAATAGCTTATGGTTATGTATCAACTACAGCCTCCGGAATAAGCGGCGCTTTTTCTTCGGGTCATTTAACTTCTGGATCAGGAATTTTAGACAAAGTATATGGAATTAAAGATACGTCAGGTAAAATAACAGATTATTTTCCCGTGAACGTTTATGTTGTGGATGATTCTTTGGGTATTGTAAATCCTTTATCCGGTAGATTATATGGAGATGAAAATGCTGACGATAATAAGCACGATTTTATTACAGGTGGGCCAACTCAATTTGTGCACATCGACGCAGCACGGAAATTTATAACTGCCATAGAAAGTATAGATAAATTTTTAGCAAAGCCTATGTCAGATCACTTTATAGCCTACGCAAAAAATACCGATTATTTTAACAACGCTTTAAGTGCTCTAACGGCGGCCGAGCAAGAATTTATAGACGCAACTAAAAATATTCGATCCGGGACTTATATTGATGAATATAAGAGAATGCAAAGTTTAATTACTAAAACTATTACTTCAGCAAACCAGGATCTGGCAGACGGTGTTAGCAAATTCGTGCCAAAAAATGATTCTCCCAATAATGTTGTGGCTCTTAAATTATCAACGAATACTGGAGAGTCAAGTAAAACGCCAGGACTTTATAAGATAACGGATAAAGATCACATAATATTGAATGCTACTGTTAAAGTTTTCGAAAGTACAGATGGAATTAATAAAAAAGATAGTGGAGCACTTACACAAAGTGATTATTGGGTAAGTCCGACAATGTTTGGGAAGCTAAAAAGCGCAATATGGCAAGTTCAAGAACTCGTAACTTCGGCTGAAAATCTAAATAAAGTTCATATATTAGGTTATGTAGCAAATCCGGATCATTATTTTGACGCGCAAGTTAATAAAATCGGATTAGAAGATGCGAAAAACGACTTCGAATTAATTAAGGTCTTACACGCTAATAATTCTACGGTGGACTGTATCAAAGCGGCGAAAATAATTCTTTATGGAAAAACTATTTCAGGAAACGACGTTGATGGACCTGGTGGAACAGGCGCTCAGGCAGATGCTAACATTTCGGATTTAACAGATGGATTCGATATTTTTACTTTAGCCATATTAAAATCGATCGATACTGATAACAATAAAATAACTGACACTGAAAGAGACGTAATAACAATCGCTAACAATTATTATTATTTCAGCAAAGAGTATATTGACGATTTAAGAGACGCAATAACTGAATTAGAAATTGATCCTGGTGACCAAACTAAGCTTAATACATTAATTGGGTTGGTAAATCGACAGTATGCTGAAAGAAAAGTAATAGCAATTTTAAATAATCCAAAAATAGATTTATACAACAGTTATATAGAAGCGAAAGCAAAATTAAAGGATACGAATGGCCGAGATATATTGCCTAGCGATAATAATGGAGATAACATACCTTCGGATAGATATTGGGTAAGATCATCAGTGTTAGAAGAATTGGAGACAGCGTTAGAAAATAGTGAAGCATTGCTGAATAAAACAGAAACAGAAAAAGCGCACGAAGTTATATTTACAACTCAATTAAAGAATCAAATTTCAATAAATGATAGAGCCATGAACTTTGAAGCAGAACGAGGGAAAGCGGATACAACGACAACAAGCGAAATCAACACAGCCAAAGTAGAATTATTAAAAGTTATAAATTTAGCGAGTGCATATTCAGGCGGCAAACCTTATTCGAAAAACGGTCAAATGGATGAAAACGGAGTAACTAGCGATTTGCAAATTGTAGCCAGTGATTTTGGCATAGATGTTATTGGCCAAGATACGGACAATGATTTAGTGCCTAATGCTGGAAACCGATGGACTACAGAATATGCTATCAGATCCATGCAAAGATCGATAACAACAGCTGTGGCGGCCTATAATAATCCGTCGCATACTATTTCAAGTTTGGAAGTAGCAAAAAGTAAGTTGGAAGATGCTCTAAATAATTTCAAAAAGAATGCGGAATACGGAACTTTGGCTACTTACAAAACAGTGGTTAACTATATGTCAACTTTAGTAAACAACATAGAAGATGGAAATTCCGGATACGCAAATAGCGCACCGATTATTCGTGTGGATGACATAAACACGGACACCACACAATCTGGCTTGGATGTCGCCCCGAATTTATTGTGGTCAACTGAAACCGAAGTAAAAAGAATCAAGTCTGTTGCCGAAAAAGCTAAGGATATTATCATGGAAAAAGCGAATATTGCGACGGGATCCGTTTCGATTTCGTTAGAATCGTTGGTGAAAGAATATCGTAAATTAGAATCTGCTTATCACACTTTTTATGGACGAGATATAGATGGCCAACCTGTGACTGGGATAACGCCGAAAGCATTGCCGGGTACAGCCGGTGTTTCGAGTTTAGAATTAAGGAAGTTGATCGAATCTTGCGTTGCCAATATTAATAGCTTAGTTTATTTGCCCGGAGCAGAGAGGTTAGAATATACATATACGAAATTCGATGGAACGCCACTGAATTTATATGGATTCAATCGATGCACATTACATACCGTTTCTTCGCCAGATTATGAACAGGATTCCGATTCGAATTCAAATGCATCGGATAATCCTAGTAGCTCAGATATTCATGTAAGTAGCAAAAATGGGATAGATGTGCCAAGTTCAGCTAAGTGGATAACAACAAGCACGCTAAATAGGTACGCTGTCGCAATCCGTTCGGCACAAAATATATTGGATAGGTTTGAATCCGATTCGGTCGAGCAAGATCAGGCCGATTTAGATAGTGCGGTTCTAAATTTAAACTTTGCTCACGACACTTTCTCAGATGCTATACAAATAAAAGACTCTCACTCAAGTGACGAAACAGATTATTTAATAGCTTATAAAAAACTCTATGGAGCAATAGAAAGCGCTTATAGTTTAGTTGGAAAAGACATTAATGGAGAAGGTAACAGTCTGGTAGTCATACATAATGCTTATTTAAACATTCCGAACGAAATAGATGACGTAACTCTCACAAATATACAATCTAGTTTAGCGGGTGATGGTGGAGAATTGACTAATAATCATCATTGGGTTACAAGTTATGACTTAAATCGTTATATAAATTCTATAGCCAATGCTAAGGAAGAATTAATATCGTCGTCAGCGGGAACCAATAGTTTAGAAAATTCAGTCGAGGACCTACAGGATGCTGTAAACATAATCGTAGGAAAAGCACAGGTAGGTAGATCCGATGAAAAAGATTCTGCTTTAGATAATTTAAATACGGCAATCATGAATGCTAAATTAATTATTGAGGGTGATATTAATGAAACTGATCTGAAGAAGCAATATCCATTAGAAATAAGTAACAATGGCAAGGATATACCTAACGATAGATATTGGACATCTTATAATAACTATAAGAATTTAACTAATCAATTTATAAATGCTAAAATAATCGTTTTAAATGCAAGTACAGTTAACGGCGGAACCGGGAAGAGTACAATAGATGAATTAGAGCTTTCGTTCGATAGATTAAGTAACGCCTTAACAAATTTAGTCCCGCTTCAAGTTGGAGAAATAGGTAGTTTAACTAGTACTGGACTAGGAGCAATTGCAAAAATTGAGTTAAGATTATGTATGGCTGAAGCTTATGAATTAAGAAATTTTGAAACTAGTTCCAAAAAAGGTATTGATATTGCTGAAAATTTACCTTGGGTAACCGAAATAGCGATAGCAGAATTTCTTGAGCCAGGCACAGCTACACAAGTGTCAGCTGCGATAACGCCGATTGATTTTATAATCGGAGCATATAACGAAGCGGCACAAATTTTTCAGGATAATAGTTCTGACGAAACAGCTTACGAGGCGGCGACCAGGAAACTTCAGAATGCTATAACGCAATTTAATAGAGTGAAAGACAATACCAATCCGGCAAATGGAAACGCTTGGACTAACAGTGAGACAATAAAGGTCGGCGAATTAAGTGGAGGAATCGGAAAGTTGGATTCAACTAGGAAAGCAAAAAGTGTGCTAAGAGATAGAATAGAGTTGATAGAAGACTTAGTAAATGATACAGAATCAAGCGATAGCGATGGAGCCGATATATCCGATGGCGAATATTATGCTTCGCAAACTAACTTGGATACGATCGAATCCGCCATCGAGACTGCCAAAGGTATTTTGAAGAATCCAAATTCAACCGAAGCGGAATTGACAGCGGGTTCAAATAATGGGAATACTCATTCTAGTGAAAACACTGCAGCGCTTGATTCTGAAAATAGTGCATTGGCACATTTAAATTCTGCGTACGAATTATTTTCGGGCGTCAGTGATGGCAATTCGCAGACTAATAGCGACAAAAATTTTCCTGGCGATGAACATCGTAAATTAAAAGGTCCTATGTCAGGAAATGTAGCCTCACAACTTGGGGTAGCACACGATATTGTAATGAATTTATTAGATTCGGAGAATGCTAATACTCGTCCGATTATTCCTGTAGCTTTTGTTATCGATCCAAATACTGAGTTGCCGTATGCGGATTCAGCTATAGGTAATTTACCTGACTCTAGCATTACCAAGATTGAGAGTTACATCGAAGATTTACTTAAAAATGCTATTAATAATGAAGAAATAGGTATTGAGGTTAAAATGAACAGTTTAGCAACTAATCCAGTTTACGATGCCCCAACTAATACAA
Organism: Candidatus Epulonipiscioides saccharophilum; assembly: GCA_002007295.1. Taxonomy (GTDB): domain Bacteria; phylum Bacillota; class Clostridia; order Lachnospirales; family Cellulosilyticaceae; genus Epulonipiscioides; species Epulonipiscioides saccharophilum. The sequence goes on from LNZM01000097.1 coordinate 12,828, forward strand.
ATGAAGGATCAATCACGGGGTTTACAGTGGTATTAAAAGATACTTCGATTACGCCAAATAGCACTTGGACTATTCAAAAGGCTATAGTTTCTGGTTCGCCAGCTCCGTCGATAACAGACGAGATAACATTAAAAATTGAGATAGCAAAATCAGTTGATAAATGGAATGCGTTAAGTAAGGCCGATATTTTTCACGCTGCTTCTTTGTTAATAAACGCTTATGAATCCGAAGAACTTTTAGTAGATCATTATTCTTACGATCCGGAGATTACGAGTACACCTGATGATGTGGGAAAATTAAATACTCATGTTATAGCAAAAATATTTAAAAAGCAGATAGAAGAATTAATTTCAAATCCGGCTATAAAAGTAAATTTATATGAAGAAAGTGAAGATGAAAATATCGATCTTTCAAGTTCATCTTTGAAACCCCTTACGGATAATACAAGCAACGTTAATGCAATAACAAATGTACCAATTCCAGGCACGGCCGATAATAATCAAGGTACGGCCGGGGAATTTGAATGTAAAGTTGTGTTAGCAATAAACTATAGCGAGATAGCCGAAGGGGGGAGTCGAGCATTCGATCGTTTAGGGATTGAAGATAGTCTTGAAGAAGTTACGAAAGATCATCAGACAACACCGAGTGGAAATGATTTAGATATTTATACAGTAATAACTGTGGATCCAATAATAGTAAAGATCGAAGCGAAACCTTATTCTGTTCCAGCAATATCGGATACGATAGCGGTGAACGAAGCGATGAAAGTGCTACCGAGCGCTCCAACTGGGTTTACATTGGATGATCCGACTAATACCATAGGGTTGGTTAACGCACAAATTAGCATGAAAATTAATGATTTGTTGATGACCGAAAAGTCTGGATACGATCCAGAAATGAGTAAAAATGTAAAGTTCGAAATTGTGGAAGACTTCTCGGGGTCCAATAATGGATTTGTAGAGCCGGAAGCACCTGGTACGAATGGAAGTTATCATTTTAAAATTAGGTTTAAGCAAAATAATGCAGAGGAAATTTCAAAGGTATTTAGTATAGCGACAATTGCGCCGGTGATTGGTGATATAGAATGGGAAGGGGCGATCCAAACAAGATTCGGAAGCAAAAGTTTAGGACTGGAAGAATCGGAAATCGTTGAGATGCCATATGTAGATTTCGAACAAGATTATTTTGAGGAGGAATGGGAATATCAGATTGAAGAAAACGATATGAGTATAGCCGAGATAGAGTTTGTAGATGAGATCGAGCTGGATTTTGTGGCCGAAGAGCTGAAATTAGAAGAAATTATTGACGAAGAAATAATTTTAGAGGAATATGGTTTCGAGAATGGTTATTTCGAGGAAAATTTTGATTTCGAGATCTTTGATGAGTTGTTAGGCGATGGAGAAGAAGCTTTCTTATTTTAATGGTTTTTGTTACTTCAAGGTAAATCAACTTAGATGAGTAACTACAAGTTTTTGCTGCTTTCAAGTAAATTGCAAATTTTGAAAGTTTACATCATTTTTCTGTCATTCAGAATTTAATATTTGGAATTGTTAATTGGCGAATACCCGATTTATTCCATAATTTACATTTGCATTTTAAAAGT
>LNZM01000098.1 GCA_002007295.1 Candidatus Epulonipiscioides saccharophilum
CTAATGTATTAAAGATAAGTTTTACCGCTACAAATTCTGCCAATAAAACCCAAAACTTAGAATATAGAATAGTTTTGGCAAAAGATAAAGAAGAGCCTTCATTCTACGTATTTAATTCTGCTGGAACAGATAAAATAGTTACATCGACCAGAAATCAAGGAACTTATGCCTTTGCTGCTACAGATAAAAAGGACGGTAGTTTGATAGAGAAGACGATAAGAACTATGACTGATACAAACGGAGACGTTGTTGGTCAGTCTACTGGATATGTTTTAGAGAGCGAAAAAACTATGACCGAAATTGGTGTTTACGAAGTAAATTATGACGTAACAGATTCGGATAATAATCATGCGGAAATAAGCTTCTTTGGAATAATTTTCCCTCTTCAAACCGATGCTGGACCAAGTATAACAGTAGATGGAGTAGAAACTATTTATAGTGCACCGAACAAAATTGGTTATCATCAAAGAGGAGAAATTGTTCAGTATGTGCCATTTAATCCTGAAGTTCTTGTAGATGATGGAGTGAGCGTAACAGTCGATATTCTTAAAACAGAAGGCACAGAAGTTTCGGTTATAGAACGCAACGCAACTCTAGATGCTGCTACCAAAGCTTTGGCTGGAACCACCGGAGCATATACCGTATACTACAAAGCTAAAGATGCAGATGGAAACGTAAAAGTATTTTTAGAAAACTTAACTGTAACCGACGGTACAAATACAGCACCAGTATTAAAAGTTAATGATGGAACCACTGACCAAACTACTGATTTCGAGTTAAATGCAAAGGTTGGCGCAACCTTACCAACTTTGACACCGTCTGCTACCGATGAGGGTATCGCTTTACCGGCCGAAGCTATTACGTGCGAAATCGTTAAAGACGGCGACCCAACCTTTACCGGCCAATTAGCTGACATCACTAAAGTTGCTGGAATTTACAAAATTACTTACACAGCTAAAGACACCTTTGACGAAACACTAAATGATAGCATTGTGGTGACCGTAACAGTTCAAGCAGAAGGACAAAATACTCCTCCGGTTATTAAAGCTGAGCAAACAGAGTACACTATCAATGTTGGAGATCCGTTTGAAATTCCGTCCGTTACCGTTACCGACGCAGAAGATGATGCGGACGGCGATGACGCTACAAAGCCAGTAGTAATCAGTGTTATTATGACAGAGACAACTAACGACAATGCAGTAATTAACGATGTGGATACACTACGTAACAATGTCGGTGTTTACAAAATTAGTTATATAGCCGAAGATTCCGAAGGTCTTAAATCAGCGCCTTTTGTAATTAACGTAGAAGTAATTGAGTCTCTAAAAGATATTAACTTTAAGTTGGACCCTACTTCACAATTAGAATTTGATGTTGCGGATGAATTTATTTTGCCAACTGTAACTGTAACCGATATTTTCTCTCAACCATTACAGCCTACAGTAAGTGTTATTAGACTACCAGGCGGATACTTAAACTCAAATACTTTATGGGAAATTGATGACATTACGAAATTGGCGGGGACTTATAAGCTAATTTATAATGCTGCGGATACTTATGGAAATTCGGATAATCTCGAAGTGCTTATAACCGTAACCGATACTGTAGCACCAGAAATTCATTACAATGGAACAAAAGCACCAGACACCGCTGAATTAACATTGAAAAAAGGTGAAGTATTTGCGCCAGACGTAATTGCAGTTGATAATGCGCCGATGGTTAAATTTAATAGACTTGTAACTAAAGCGGATGGTACGAAGCTAGGAGACAAGGACGTAGCTGTCCTTGGAAATACGCCAGGAACATATACAGCTGTGTATACAATAACGGACGGAGTAGCTAGTGGTAAGTTTACGTTAACTATTACTGTTACAGACGAAGTAGCTGATACAACAGGTGTACCGGTTATCACAGTAACAGATACTAAAGCGAATAAAGCAGTAGCGGCCGGCGGAAGCGTATATCGTATCCTAAATGATACTTTACAGATTGAATACACGGCAGATATCCCTTCGGATATTGACGTAAATTATACAGCATCTATAGCTAATCAATCCCAAACAGTTACAGAAGAAGAATTATTTAACACGCCAGGATATTATACAACAACAGTTACGGCTACTAGTCAAGCTGATCCTACTAAAAAATCCAATTTTGTGTTTACAGTAGTTACTCAGGACAGTGCAAAGCCTGTTTATTTCTATAACGGTATGGAGCAAGAAGATTTAGCTACTGCAACTATGGAACATATGCTAGAAACAACCGGAACACTTGCACCAGATGTTGTAGCGCAAGATAACTCACTAAGGGCCGGTAATGCACCTTCGAAAATTGTAAGTATTGTGGGTGGAGTAGAAACTCAAATATTGCCGCATAAAGATGCCGACGGTAAAGACTTAATTTTAGGAGCAACTTTCTATCCGTATAAAGTAGACGCATCTGGCAATTCAACTGGTAAAACTTACACTGATGCAGAATTAAAAGCTGAAGTAGCTAAGCTCGGCGCTATAGAAGGTACACATACTTTGACTTATGTAGCAACACAATGGCAAGGTTATGATCGTCCGAACAGAGGAGATATCGCACAGTTTGACTTAACGGTTAATGTTGTTGCTGAACTAGACACGGAGGCACCGGTAATTACGCCACCAACTACTCTAGAGCATACGGTAGCTTATGGTGCGGCCTTTACTATGCCGGCTGAACCAACCGTAACGGATAATAAAGACCAAAATTTAGCTGTGACGACTACTATTGTAAATCCGGCTGGTCAAGTTGTGAACGCTATTAATACTAGTGTAGCAGGTACTTACAAAATAAATTATACTGCTAGAGACGCTGCGGGTAATAAAGCAGAACCAGTTGTTGTAAAAGTTATTGTACTGGAAGCTCCACCTGTAGCAGATAATGAAAAACCAGTTATAACGTTATCTTTCTCTGGATATAATTACAATGCTACTCCAACACCAGGTGAGCCACAAACTTTTGTTAGTACTGGCAAAGACGGTAATGAACATTTTGATATGGCTAACAACATGACTAAAGGTGATATGATAACCATTTCAGCTGGAGCAACAGATAATATTTCCACCGGTACAGATCTTGCATTTACTTGGGAAGTTAAAGCCAACTCAATAACTGGAGATCCAGTTACTATGACAAACTTGGAAGAGATTACAAAGCAAAAAGGCAATTATTTTGTGATAATGACGGCTACAGACAAAGCTGGCAACAAAACAGAAATGTCCGTTAAAATCGTAGTAAAAGAGTATGTACCAGTCGAATTCGTTTATAATGGAGTAAGCTATAATGAGACCACAAATGCGATAACCGATAGAATTAATGTAGGCAATCCGTATGCACCAGTTATCGAAATCATCGAAGATTCATTACAGCAGATAACTTATTCGGTAGACAAAGTTGGTGGCGCAAACATAGTGCCAGCGACAGTTCATAAAACTACGGATTTAACAGCACCAATCAAAAATATTTCAGATGCTATCGGCACAACAGCGGCTGTAGGCGATAAATTTACTATCAAGTTTATAACTAAGGCCTATAATGTTACACCTGATCAAACATTTACAATTGATTTGGAAATCGTAGCTGCAGGAGTAGACACTACTACGCCGGTGATAATAGTAAGTGATGGAAGCACAGATTACACTAAAGACTTCTCGTTAAAGATTAAAAAAGGTGCTGCTGTACCGACATTGACGGCTACAGCAACAGATGGTGGCCAACCGTTCACTGGTTTAACAACAACCGTAACTAAAAATGGAGAAGCGTTCGCTGCTGGTGTGGCCGGTATTACTTCTGCAGAAGACGCAACTTATGTTATCACTTACACGGCTGATGATGGGTCAAATACTGCGACGATCAATGCTACATTACATGTAGACGGCACTGGCCCAGTAATCACTTTTAAAGGTGAGAATATTTTCACAGGAGCCGATAATAAGCCAGCACCATTTAATTTTGTATCTACCAATACAGCAGCAAAAACAGCGACATTTAACATTGGAAATACATTTACGCCAACATTTACTGCGGTAGACAATGTAGATGGCAATGTAAAGGTAGATTATACAGTTACAATTAATGGCAAAAAGTTTGACGATATTATGGTTTGTATGAAAAAAGGCGGTAATTACGCAGTAAACATGACCGCAACAGACACAGTGGGTAATGTAACAACAATGGACGTTATGTTATACACACAAGAGTTTATTGATCCGAATGTAGTTTACGGAACAGAAGCATTAGCTGTTGGCGATAATAAAGAGGTTAAAATAGATCCGGCGACAGTATCAATGTATAATCCGATACTAACAATTGAAGATGGGGCGCTAAGATTTGCAAAATATAGCATAACTAAAAATGGAACAGAAGTTAGTGCTTTAACGGACTTAACGGTAACAGCTGGCGAGACTATGAATACAGCCAACACAACTCCGGCCGTAGAAAAGATCAAAGAAGTAGTAGCCGGATCCGTAAAAGGAGACAAAATCATTGTAGCATTAGAAATTTATGATTGGTTTAAATGGCTTTCACCGGCAAAACCTGCTAATTATACAATTATTTTAAATGTGACCGACGACACAACAGATCCTGGTCCAGGCCCAGATCCAGGCCCAGGTGGCAATGGCGAAGAACCTGTAATTACGTTTGTACCTAGTAATATTTCGACTTCGCAGACTATTAACTACAAAGGGGAAATACAGCTTCCAACGTCAGTTGCAGCAAGCGATAAAGAGGATGGTCATGCGCCAGTAAATGTTTCTGTTACAAGAGAATATAACGGCCGAACCACAACTTATGTAGGTGCGTTAGCAGATATTCCGAATAATCTCGGCTTATATACAATTACTTATTCGGCGGAAGACACCGATGGTAATGATACAGAAAGAACGATTACAATCCAAGTAAATGATGATCAGTCGCCAGTGTTACAATATACGGGTGAGACCACATTTGAAACAGTTGTAAGAAGCAACTTTAAGTTGCCAGAAATAACTGCTATAGATAATTGTGACGGCGAAGTGAAAGTATATACTGAAATTACGAAAAACGGAGAAGCTTATAACGGAGACTTGGAGGATATAACAGATTCTGTAGGAACTTATGTTGTAACTTATTATACGAACTCAGATAAGGCCAATAATCCTGGTGTCGAGTTAGAAATAACTGTTACCGTAGTATCTGGAAATACTGTTTCAGATAACGCAGCTCCGGTTATTATCTTATTCGATGCGAACACAGGAGATAAGCACTTATCTACTGATTATGTATGGACGACAACTAAGCCGGATATGGTTTATCCGCCTAAAGCGATAAACGGATATTATCCACCAACAAATAAACTGACATTAAAGAGAGACCTTTACAGCGATCCAAACTTTACACTAATAGCTATGGACAATGTAGACGGCGAAGTAGATGTAGAATTTGTAAGAATAAATGCTTACGTTTGGGACTCTACATTAAAAGCAAATAAATATTTATCGACTAGAAAAAATGAGGATACGTTTATAAATTCTATAGGAGGTTATAGTTTAGTTTACAAAGCAACGGATAAAGCAGGCAATGTAACTTATTTTGAAGTTATCATGCAAGTAGCCCTTAACGATACTACAGCTCCAAATATATATTACAATGGAATGTTGACCGAAAATAATGGTCATGTAGAGATCTCTAAGCATGTTGGTGATAAGCTTGACATTGACGTAACTTTCTCGGATCCAACGCCAAGCGGTGGATGGCCGAATCCAAATCCGAATCCAACAATTGTCATTACTAAAAATGCTGAAAAATATACTGGTGCAGCTAATACCGTAACTAAAGCAGCAGGTGTATATTTAATAACTTATACTGTCAAAGACAAAGCCTTAAATTCTAGTACATTTAGCATAAGAGTAGACGTAGCCGAAAAACCTGGCAACCCAGAAGGAAATTTTGCTCCGGGCGATGATATATTAGATATGACATTAGGCGAATTGTTCGATGCTTTATTTAGAAATTATTTAGGGCCTAATCCAGAAGAGCACGTAAATAACAATTATGACATAAACGCCGATATCATAAGAGAACAATTCAAAGGTAAAGGATATAAGCTTAAGTTATCCGGATTTGGTATTAAAGATCTTGCTGGCTTGAACATGATTATAAGTGACGATACTAATACAATAACAACTGGATCAGAAAGAGTACCTCTATTTTACGGTATAAAGGAACTAGACCTTTCCTTTAACGCACTTACTGATATATCCGAATTCGATAGTGTCGCAGATACAATAACCAATTTGGATATTGCAGATAATAGAATCCAAGTGTTGGATTTAAGAGCATATACTAGTTTATTTACAACAGGTGAAATCCCTAAATTCAATATTAAGAATAATCCGATTACCACTATTTATTGGCCAGAATCATCAGGCGCTCGTGGCATCTCGAATACTCCTATGTTAGAAATATTAGATTTATCTGGCACTCATATAGGTCTGGAAGAGAACGGCAATATTAATCCGAGTCCATTAAATAGTAACGAAATAGTACCAAGCTATATAGCATATGGAATAATGAACTTGAATATAGGAAATACGCCATATTTAGAGTCATTAAACGGAATCGAAAGATTTATGAGCCTAGAAACTCTAACTATCGATGCTAAGCTTCTATTATCGGATGCGAACGTAAATAGATTGATAAACATGAATGAAATGGATATCATACTAGTAAATGAAAGCGAACTTAGTAGCGAGGAACAAGAACTAGTAAGCGAGGCACTAATAAGGATTAAGAACGATGAGATCCAGATAAGTGAAAGCAGTACAGGATTGCTAGGAATATTTAGTCGTATTAAGAACTTCTTTAAAATGTAATATCAGCGCAAGCTGAATGAAGATTGCTCCAAAGGTAGTCTTTGTGATTGAGCCGAAGGCAATCTTTGTGAATAGCTTTTATTCTACTCTTTATAGGGTAGGATAAGAGCTTTTTTTATTCTAGTTAAGATTCTTAAGTTCCCATGTATGGGGGTAGGGAGGGAGAAAGCGTGACTTCTAGTTGTAGTTACTCATGTGAGTTGTATAAATTAGGTAATGCTCAATTCACATTGCTGGCTCAGAGTTTCAGGGACACCAATCTAACTATAGCATTAAATTTTGATTACAAATTTAAAATTTGACCTAATTTATGCTATACTGAAGCCAAAATTAGCGACATTAAATAGATACGTATATTAATATATAGATACATACTAAATACTAAGAAAAAATAAAAAGAGGTGAACATTATATGAAGTCTATACTATTTATAGAGGATGATACAATGATAGTAAGCGGACTAACCTATGCTTTAGAAAGAGAAGGCTATTCTGTGAGACACAGCAAGGATGTGAAGACAAGTTTAGAAATAATAAAGAGCAATCATTTTGACTTAGCGATTCTAGATTTATGCTTACCAGATGGAACCGGATTTGACATAGCGAAAAAGTTAGTCAACGTACCGATAATATTTTTAACAGCAGTGGATGACGAGCAAAAAATTGTAAGCGCTTTTGAAATCGGCGCTGCAGATTATGTGACGAAACCTTTTCGGATCCGAGAATTGTTGGCTAGAATAAAGAGAAGATTTTCAGAAAATGCAAATAATTCGAGTATAACTATAGGAGATGTAAAAATTAATACTGAAAGCGGAAAGGTTTTTGTACATGAAAGTATGGCCGAATTGACAGCTTTAGAATATCGGTTGCTATTGATTTTGGCTAGCCATAAAGGTAAGCTACTGACGAGAACTCAGATTTTGGAGCAAATTTGGGATTATGCAGGAAGTTTTGTAGAGGATAACACCTTAACAGTATATATAAAGAGGTTACGCAAAAAATTAGGTGATGCTATAAACATTGAAACAGTCCGAGGAATTGGATATCGAGCTAATTAGAAAAATAGAGATAAGATTTTGAAAAAAATTAGGTAATGCTATAAACATTGAAATGGCCAGAGGAGTATGGTATCGTGCTAATTAGAAAAAGAGAGATCACAAAACTATCCAATAATATAAGAAAAGCTATAAACGGAGAAACGATAGATTTCCGAGATAACGAAGAAGGCAGTTTAAGTATATTAAAAAATGACATATACAATTTTATAAATATAAAAAATGGGCAGCTTGATGCTGCAGTCTTAGAATATAAGGCTATGAGCGAATATATAGAAAACATATCACACCAATTAAAAACGCCGATAACATCTATGAATATAATGATGGATTTAATAGAAGATGCTCCAAGAGAGAAGCAGGCGGAATTTTTATTAGGGATAAGGAGCAGTCTTAATCAAATGGAGTGGTTAACAGCAACGTTATTGAAGATGGCGAAATTGGACAATAAGAGAGTTGAATTTTTTAAGAAAGAGACATCGGTCCGAGAACTTTTGGATATATCGGTCAAATCTTTAGAGATATTATTGGATATAAAAAATCAAAGGGTGATATTAGAAAACGACATATTAATAAATTGTGACAAGAAGTGGACGGCCGAAGCATTAACCAACATCATAAAGAATGCGGTAGAATATTCTAAGGAAAACACGGCTATAAAGGTGAATAGTGGAGAGAATCCAATATATAGTTATATAAGTATAGAGGACAGTGGAGAAGGAATAAAGAAAAAAGATTATAAAAAGTTGTTTACTAGGTTTGAAAATTCAAGAAATGAAAATGGGTATGGTGTTGGTTTACCGCTAGCTCTTTCTATTATTCGATCCCAAGATGGAGATATAGATGTGGATTTAGGAGGAAATGGTAGAGGGGCGATATTTACAATAAAATTATTTAAGGAGAAAAGTGACTAAATGGTCACTTTATTTTTTGGCATAGTCACTAAGCAGTCACATTTATTTGTTATACTAATGTCCTACAAATAAATAAAAAACGGAGGAAATATAAATGACTGTTTTGAAAATAGAAAAGCTTAGCAAAATCTATGGTAAAGGTGCCGCGGAAGTAAAGGCACTGGACAATGTTAGTTTTGAGGTGGAAAAAGGCGAGTTTGTTGCTATTATTGGGGCATCCGGATCTGGGAAGTCTACACTTATGAATTTGATTGGCGGGATTGATATACCGACAAGTGGTAAAGTTTTTGTAGATGGACACGATATTTACGCACTTAATGAAAGTAAGCGAGCGATATTTCGTCGGCGGAATATTGGTATAATATATCAATTTTACAATCTTATTCCGACGTTAACAGCAGAAGAAAATATAACGTTACCGTGTTTATTGGACAATCAGCAGGTTGAAAGTGAAAGGCTGGAGAAGATTTTAGAAACGATAGGATTAAGGGAACGCAAGACGCATTTACCGAGCGAGCTTTCGGGAGGTCAGCAGCAGAGAGTATCAATAGGGCGAGCATTAATTAATACGCCGGCCTTTATACTAGCAGATGAACCTACGGGAAATTTGGATCGTAAATCTAGTGGAGAGATAATGGATTTACTAAAATTTGCGAACAAGAAAACTGGTCAAACATTATTGCTAATAACGCATGATGAGAAAATAGCGCTACAAGCGGATCGAATTATCACGATAAGCGACGGAAAAATAATTTCGGACGAGGTGATGAAGGCATGAGAATAACAGCAAAACTAGCCTTAAGTCAGTTAAAAGTAAATCGGATGAATTCATTTTGGGCGATAACGGGGATCGTGCTAGCTAATGCGTTTCTTGTAACAGTATTGTCATTTATAGCAAGCGGATTTACAATGATTGAAGGAAGCATGGCGGGAGCAAGCAATTCGAAAGAAATTATTTCGGCTTATTTAAGTATAATAATAGGGCCAGGGATATTTATAGTTATGATAATAGCAGTGATGACGAAGGTGGTTATATCTAATGTTTTTAAGGTGAGTGCAAATCAAAGGATTAGAGAATTTGGTGTATTAAAATGTACGGGAGCGACGAAGAAGCAAATTAAATCGATAGTTTTGTATGAAAGCTTATTTTTGTCTGCTGTAGCCATTCCTATTGGGGCTGTAGTAGGAATTTTGCTATCGTTTATTGCGATAAATGTTACGAATTTATTTTTAGATGAAATCAATGCTTTGACCAATGTTATGCTTAAAGAAATTTCATTTTATTTGCCCTATACATTTTCAGCCGTAGCAATTTTGGTAGCGTCGGTTTTATGTTTTATGATCACTCTTTATTCGGCAAATAAACCTGCGGATAAAGCGGCCAAAACACCGGCGATCGATGCTATTAGAGGGACGGGAAGTGTTAAGATTCAGAAGAAGAAAGTACACTTTTCTCAGATGATCAATAAGTTTTTTGGGTTTGAGGGTGAACTTGCGAATAAAAATATAACTAGAAATCGGCAAAATTTCAAAGCAACGTTCATATCTCTTACTGTCGGCGTAACTTTATTTGTTGGCCTTGGCGGAATAATATCTCAGGCGAATGCACTTATGGATTTTACAACACTTTCGTATGAACAGAGCCATATTGTGGATTATACCTCTTCGAGAACTAGGCGGATAAATGAGGCGACAGGGTGGGAAGAAAGCATTTACGCAAAGCCTATTGATAGTGATATTGGCAAAGAGATTAGTAAAAAATTAGCCGATTTCGAAGGTGCAGAAGTGTTTGGTATCGGAAGCGATCGGCAAATGTATAGAGCCATTTTGACCGATGAATTTTTGACAGAAGATATGAAAATGCTCGTTAAGAGTGGAGAAATTGTAAGCGAGGGTACGACTTTAGCCAATTATGCGTTCCCTGCTTCGGTTAAAACTTTGGATGAAAAGAATTACAAAAAATTATGTACTACAATAGGTGTACCAGAAAATTCAAATATTTTAGTAAACTCTTTAGGGTACAACGATTATGGTTACGAAAAATATATTGTACCATATCTTGAGAGCATGAAGGAAGTGACTCTACAAAAAGCAAATGGGATGAGCAAGACATATAGAATAGACGGTATGATTTATAGAGAAGATCTTCCGGATCAACTAGACTATCTAAATGATAATCCGTTAATAGTGATTGTCCCACAAGCCGAGGTTCGAGCTTATTCTTGGTACTTAACTCCGGCCAACGAGGACGCTTTTAAGGAGTATGCAACGGGACTTTTAGAATCCTATTTCCCTACTAATGAAGGGGACGAATATATGGCCAATGGATTTAGTACTCGAGTTTATAGGACGGAAGAATACTCCAAAGTTATGAATGTAGCGGTAGTTATATTCCTTATTTTTATATGTAGTTTTGCTGTTTTATTAATTCTAATTGGCTTTACAAATATTGCTAGCACATTAATTAGTAATGTATACATGAGAGCGGATGAATTTGCGATACTACAAAGTCTTGGGATGACAAGAAAAGGGTTAGAAAAAATGCTTATAATGGAGAGTTTTTTATGCACGACCAAGGCAATTATACTGGGTAATATTTTGGGGATAAGTACAACGTATTTAGTGAATATGAGTTTACGAAAGGCGTTTCCGATTTTGCCGGAGTTTCCGATTGTGAGCATAGTTTGTTCTATCCTTATTGTTTTGGGTATAACGTTTGGAATAACTAAAATTGCGATAAAATCGTTAAGTCGCAAAAATATTATAGAAACAATTAGGAATAAAGGACAAAGGTAGTTAGCCTTTGGGAGCTGTTGCATTAAAACGACAGCCCCTTTTTTTTAGCCTAAAATAACGTTTTTAATGCATTAACTGATAAAATTTATTATTTTTTATTAAAACTTAATGCATTAAGTTAACAAAAAAGTATAGATCCCTAAAATTAACATGTTTTTTATTTAATTTTTAATTTTTTTCTCAAAAAACTTTAATAAAAATTACGTCTTTACAAATCTTTTTTTTAGTAGTATTATGTAAATATAAAATATATAACATATAAAATTAAAAAAAGAGGAGAAATTATGATGAAAACAAAATTATTATTAGGTTTATTTCTGGCAACAATCACAGGGACGATGTTAATAGGATGCGGTAGCGCAGAATCCGGCACAACGATCAAAGTAGTTGGATCAACGACAGTGGCAGCACCGATGGAAAAATTGGATGAAGCGTATTCATTAATTCAACCTGATATAAATATTGAAGTTCAAGGAGTCGGATCATCGGCCGGAGTAAAAGCGGCGGGCGACGGCACAGCGGATATCGGAATGGCTTCAAGAGAGATAAAAGAATCGGAAAAGGAGTTAGGGTTAAACGAAATAGTTATAGCTAAAGACGCAATAGCTGTCGTTACACATCCGGCTAATACCGTGAAAAATTTAACGAAGGAGCAAGTTAAAGATATATTTGAAGGGACAATTACTAATTGGAGTGAAGTTGGAGGGGCCGACAAAGATATTATCGTAATATGTAGAGAAGATGGCTCTGGTACGAGGTCTGCTTTCGAAGAGATTATCGGATTAGAAAAAGATTTTAACGGAAAAACTGTATCCAGCGTGGTGCCGACAGCGGTTATTCAAGAGGGTAATGGAGCGGTAAAAGCCACAGTGGCTTCTAAAGAAAGCGGTATTGGATTTGTTTCTTTAGGCTACATAGATGATACCGTTTCACCTTTAAATATCAATGGCGTAGAGCCTTCGGTAACAAATACTTTGGCTGGAGACTATACTATATCCAGACCGCTATTAATTTTAACCAAAGGGGAAGAGTCAGCTGAATTACAGGAATTCATTGAATTTATATTAGGAGAGCAAGGGCAAGAAATTATATCTGAAAACTATATTCCGGTTAAGTAAGCTGGAAAGGGGCCAATAGATATGGAAAAGACGATGAAAAATATATTTTGGTTATGTGCCGGGCTAACTGTTATGTGCATCTTATTTATTGGCGGATTTATCCTAATAAAAGGCATACCGTTTTTTTCGCACACTAACTTGATAGAATTTTTGTTTGGGCAACATTGGATGCCATCGGGCGAAATATTTGGCATATATCCGATGTTGGTAGCTAGTTTTTATGCTACATTGGGATCTATAACAGTGGGAATAATCATAGGAATAAGCACAGCGATAGTTATAACTCAGATATTGCCAACTAGGCTAGCGGACATGTGTTCTAAAACGATAGATTTATTAGCAGGTATTCCGTCGATAATATATGGATTTTTTGGATTGATGGTTATAGTTCCAATTCTTGAAAAACATTTTGGCGGAAAAGGTGGTGGTCTTAGTCTTTTGGCGGTAATAATAATCTTATCGTTTATGATATTGCCGACGATAATAAGAATGACCGAAGTTAGTTTAAGAGCAGTGCCGAATGAATTTAAAGAAGGTGCCTATGCTCTTGGGGCGACAAGGCTACAATATATATTTAAGGTACAATTAAAAGCTGCTAAGTCCGGAATATTGGCCGGAATTATTTTAGCAATAGGCCGTGCTTTAGGCGAAACCATGGCGGTAATGCTAGTGGCAGGTAATACGCCATTAATACCGAGTTCGATAATAGATCCGGTCCGAACTATTACGGCTAATATAGCGATGGAGATGGCGTACGCAGCCGGAGTTCATCAGCAAGCATTGTTTGCTACGGGGCTTATATTATTTGTTATCATAATATCGATTAATATATGTATGCAACTTTTGATTAAAAAATTAGAAAGGAGATAGATAAAATGGAAATTATTAACACGGCTACTCCTTCATCTAATATTGTTAAGTCTAATAGCAAATTAATTAATACAAAGAGAAAAACGAAAGAAAAACTGATATATATATTTTTAGGGTTAGCCACAGCAATAACGCTAGGTTTTTTATTTTGGCTAGTAGGCTATATAATAATAAACGGCATTTTACATATAGACCTTATATATTTAATGCCGGCTATTGTGACGACTATATACATGGTTTTAATTGGTTTAGGCATTGCTGTTCCGATCGGTGTGGGTGCTGCTATATATTTACAGGAGTATGCAACAGAGGGAAAATTTGTAAAAGTAATTAGGTTTGCTACCGAGTGTTTGACGGCCGTACCATCGATATTGTTTGGATTATTTGGAATGCTATTTTTTGTTACTACTCTAAAAATGTCCTGGTCCTTGTTAGCTGGTGGTCTGACTGTTTCAATTATGATTTTACCAACCGTAGTGAAAACAACAGAAGAGGCGTTAAAAACTGTGCCGATAAGTTATAGAGAAGCATCGTTAGCTTTAGGGGCCAATAAAATTATGACAATATTAAAAGTCGTTCTGCCTTCTAGCATTCCGGGAATCCTGGCTGGTATAGTACTGAGTATGGGGCGAATCATAGGCGAAACCGCTGCTATATATTTAACGGCCGGGACTGTCTTTGGTTTCCCGGATAGCATAATGAATTCCGGTCGAACGTTGAGTGTACATCTATATATATTGGCCAAAGAAGGTGTCTCTTTATCGGAAGCGTATGGGGCAGCTGTAGTGTTGTTGATCATCATATTAAGTTTAAACTGTTTAAGTTATTTTATTGCCACTAAAATGAAAAAGCTAAAATAAAAATAAATTATCTTATTGTTAAGAAAAAAATAAATAGTGATCTATAACAAAATAGGAGGATACAATGAATGAGATAATTAAAATAAATGCATTAAATTTTTACTACGGAGATTTTAAGGCCTTAAATAACATAAACTTAGACGTATTCAAAAATGAGGTTTTATCTTTTATTGGACCATCCGGATGTGGCAAATCTACATTACTAAGAATTTTAAATCGGATGAGTGATTTAGCGGCGGACAACCGAGTTGAAGGCGAAGTGAAGTTTAAAGGGGAAGATATATTTAAGTTGGATGCGATAGAATTAAGAAAAAAAGTAGGAATGGTATTTCAAAAACCGAATCCATTTCCGATGAGTATATACGACAATATAGCATATGGGCCAAGAATGCAGGGAATAAAAAAGAAGGCCGAGTTAGACGAGATCGTAGAGAGTAGTTTAAAGGCGGCAGCGATTTGGGAAGAGGTAAAAGACAAGTTAAAAAAGAGTGCTATCGGGGTATCAGGTGGACAACAGCAAAGATTGTGTATAGCTAGGAGTATAGCGATTAAGCCTGAAATTTTATTAATGGATGAGCCTACGTCTGCGTTAGACCCTATATCTACGTTAAAGATAGAGGATTTAATTAATGAGATAAAGCAAGAATATACGATTGTTATAGTGACGCACAACATGCAGCAGGCCGCCAGGATATCGGATAGAACAGCATTCTTTTTGTTGGGCGATTTGATAGAAATCGGAAATACCGACAAAATGTTTAGTATGCCTCAAAAGAAAAAAACAGAAGAATATATTACTGGTCGTTTTGGTTGATAAATCCCGAAAAAAGAAGACAGAAGAGTCGGTGCAAGGCTCTCCGCCATGGCTCTCTTTTTAGGAGAGCTGTCACGCAGTGACTGAGAGGTTAAATTAATTTTGTCAATTTCAAGAGAAAGGATCCTATTTATGACTACAAGAATAAACTTTACGAATGAATTAAATAAGTTATGCGATTCTATGAGTGCCATGGGGGATGAAATCAAAAGCTTATTTGAAATAACCTTAAAGGTATTAATAGAAAATGATTTTTCAAATATAGAGGAAGTGTTAAAAGGCGAGGAAAGATCGGATGAATTAGAAATCCAAATTCAAAAGAATTGCGTGTTATTGATAGCCAAAGAGCAACCTATAGCACGAGATTTAAGACTGATCATATCGGTAATAAACATAACGACGGATATGGAAAGAATAGCGGATCAATGCGAAGATATATGCAATTATTGTTTAAAAATAAAAGATAATCCGCATACAGATGATGATGCATTCAAAAGACATATAAACAAGATGGCAATAAGTACCGCCCAAATGTTGGCAGATACATTCGATGCATATAAAAATAAAGATGTCAAAATTTTACAAGAAGTTTGCGAGTTCGATGACAAAATCGATGCTAGATTTAATCAAATATGGACCGAAATAATAGCCATGATGAGTGAGAATGAACATTTTATTGCATTTGGCCCACCGTATATTATGATCATAAAATATTTAGAAAGAATAGCGGATCATGTGACTAATATAGCCGAGTGGATGATATATAATATAACCGGCGAATATGTTTGACATCTTAGTCAATGAACAGAGAGATCAGGGGCCGTAGCCTTTTTGTTATGAGTATCTTCATTATATAGGATAAAGATAGAGTCCTCGGCCTTTCGGTTCGGGGCATTGTTTATGTCAATTTCAAGCCGTAGCCTTTTTGTTATGAGTATCTTCATTATATAGGATAAAGATAGAGTCCTCGACCTCTCGGTTCGGGGCATTTTTTATGTCAATTTCAAGCCGTAGCCTTTTTGTTATGAGTATCTTCATTATATAGGATAGAGATTTTAAAACTGAATACTTGAATATTTAAGATTAAGAAAGTATAATTTTCTAAAATCTATGATGTAGGAGAAATATAAAAATATGAAACAAATATCGGTTAAAGAAGCAGTGGGAAATATATTATGCCATGACATCACGCAAATAATAAAAGATGTTAGAAAAGGTGTATTGTTTAAGAAAGGACACATAATAACATCGGATGATATACCGATTTTATTAGCAAATGGAAAAGAACATATTTATGTATGGAAAAATGACGATACGATATTACATGAAAACGAAGCCGCGGAAATTTTATATTCTCTATGTGAAAATGAAGGGATAAAAAAGGGCAATATTCAGGAAGGCAAAATCGAAGCTATAGCATTACAAGAAGGCTGTTTAAAAATAGATACTGAAGAACTAGAAAAGGTCAACATGGTAGACGAAATAATGATAGCGACGTTAAGAGACAATACGATAGTAAAGCCAGGGGACAAGGTAGCAGGAATGCGAGTAATCCCGTTAGTTATCGCCAAAGAAAAGATGAGACAATTAGAAGAGCGGACACCAAAGAGAAAGATCTTAAAGATTTTGCCGTTTAAAAATAAAAGAGTGGGGATAGTAACAACAGGGAGTGAGATATTTAAAGGTAGGATAAAGGATGAATTTGGGCCGGTAATAAGAGACAAGCTGAGGGGATTTAAATGCGAGATAATCGGCCAAGAGATAGTGGATGATAGCGAGAAAGATATAATAGAAGCTATAAATAAATTTTTGGACTTAGGAGCGGACATAGTAATTTGTACGGGCGGAATGAGTGTGGATGCGGATGACGTGACACCGAGAGCGATAAAGCAAGTTGCAAGGGAAGTGATAAGTTATGGAGCGCCAGTGTTACCGGGAGCAATGTTGATGGTAAGTTATTTAGGAGAGAAAGTAATTTTAGGGTTACCAGGATGTGTTATGTATGCGAAAGCGACGGTATTTGATTTAATATTGCCGAGCCTAATGACAGATCAGAGAATAAGCAAAAAAGATATAGTGAAAATGGGGCATGGAGGGTTATGTAAAAACTGTGATATTTGTCATTATCCGAATTGTTCTTTTGGGAAATAATAAGGAAGATTAATAATTTACTTGAAGGTGTGGTTAAAGCAAGGCTCTCCGACATGGATCTCCTTTTAGGAGAGCTGTCAGCGAAGCTGACTGAGAGGTTCGGTATGGTTAAAAAATTACTTTAGGTGTGATTAATAGCTGACTGAGAGATTAGGTCAAAATTTGAAAAATAGCAAAAAACGCTCAA
>LNZM01000099.1 GCA_002007295.1 Candidatus Epulonipiscioides saccharophilum
AAAGGCACTATCAAGTTAACAGGCTCAAAGGAAATACCTAAAGATATATGTAAAGATAGAATTATTGGAACGTGGAAAGTTAAGAATGTGGAGAGGTTACTATCTATGAAGCAGTGGTCTATAAGGATATATCCGAAATGACCTTAATCTTAATGAGAGTAGGGATAGAGTACCTATGAAACCAGGATAATAAGTGGTGGAGGAAAAGTCCCAAGACGGTATTAAAATAATAATTAAAATTAAAGTAATCAAAGGTTCTTGTATGACTAACAGAGGTGATAGCCGAGAGGAGTAAACCGACTTTGACAGTGAAACATCATAAAGATTATAGATAAGGTAAATACTTTATGAGTTAAAGCTGGAAACTTTAAAATTAATAATTAACGATAAATATCGTTGGAACGCCGTATGAGGTGAAAATCTCACGTACGGTGTGGAGCAGGGGAAAAGGTGGAGATAATATCAAATCCTTACCTATTGCTATTAGCACCAGGCCATGGGTTAATATTTGATGACATGAATTTTCCTAAATATAAGCATATGTATAAAAAATGGGCTAGCGTAACTCCTAAAAAAGATATAGACATTCTAATTGGTTATGTATCAGCCTATGGATATACAGAAAAAATAGCTGAGAAAATAGAAGCTATCGCACTAGCCAAGGATAAAAAAGTAGAAGTAATAAATTTAGAGGATACTAAAGTAGAGGATTTTATGAAAAAGGTAGATTCTACCCGTGTACTTTTACTGGGATCAACTACAATTTTAAGTGATACATTACCGCAAATTTGGGCCGTACTTTCTTCATTAAACGGAACAATAAATAAAGGACTAATAGCAGGTACATTTGGATCCTATGGATGGAGTGGAGAAGCTACAAAATTTATAACAGAAAGATTCAATCAATTAAAATTAAAGCAACCGAGTCCACCATTAACTACAGTCTTTCAGCCATCGGATACCGACATGGAGAAGATAGAAGAGTTTACAAAATTAATATTAGAATCTTTATAGAGAAGAACAGAAGAGTTTATAAAATTAGTGTTAGAATTTTTATAAAAAATAAAGGAATACTCTCATAAGGAGTATTCCACCTTATAAAAAGTATTCCTATTTGTTGATACATTTTATTACTGATCAGAATATGAGTCATTGGATACCCTACCAAATAAGGTTAGAGCATAAATACCGCATATTCCGATTATGGCGTAAATAACTCGGCTTACCCAACTTGCCCAACCTCCAAAAATTAGGGAGATTAAATCGAATTGGAAGAAGCCTATTAAGCCCCAGTTAATCGCACCAATGACCACAAAGGCCAAAGCTATATAATCGAAAGTTCTAGTATTCATTTACCTGCCACCTTTCTTTTATTATTGCGATAATACTAGTATAAACAAAAAAAAAAAAAATAATCATTTAATGTGATGGTAGTTTAAACCAATTGGAGAAAGAGTATGTCGTATAATAGATACAGTGATTTTTTAAAAAATAAGTTTGGCCAGAAGGTCTATAAAGTAACGTTAAACCAAGCTTTAACATGTCCAAATAGAGATGGAAACTGCGGTGAAGGAGGCTGCACTTATTGCGGTGAAAAAGGTGTAGGTTTTGAAACCGAGGATGAAAAGTTAAGCCTAAAAATGCAATTAGAAAATAATATAAATGTTATTAGCAAAAAGTATAATGCAAAAAAGTTTATTGCATATTTTCAAAACTACAGCAATACTTATACATCCTTAGAAAACTTCAGTCGAATGCTACAGCAAATAGAAGATCCAAGAATTGTGGCTGTGAGTATTTCTACAAGGCCGGATTGCATAAATGACCAGTATTTGGCCATATTAAAAGATTTCGAAACTAAAACTGGCTATAGCGTTTGTGTAGAATTGGGCCTCCAAACAGTGAATTATCATACTTTAAAGAAAATTAATAGAGGTCATTCCTTAGCCGAGTTTATAGATGCTGTATTGAAAATTCAAAGATATGGATTTGAAACAGTGGTACACCTGATCTTAAATTTACCCTGGGATAATATGGACGATGTTATAGAATGTGCCAAAATTATTAGTGCATTAAATTTAACCTATGTCAAGTTGCATGCATTATATTTAGTAAAAAATACGATTATGGCAGAACAATTTTTAAATGGTGAGTTTAAACTAATTTCAGTGGAAGAATATAAAAAGAGAGTAATAACATTTTTAAGATATTTAAAAGAAGATATTGTTATTCAAAGAATAATTGGCCGGGTACCAGAAGACTATGCAGTATTTGCTAATTGGGGCATAAGTTGGTGGAAAATCCATGATGAAATTATAGAAGAGATGGAAGTCAATAATTTTAAGCAAGGTGATTTATGTGATTATTTGAATGGTAAGGCATTAAAAAATAAGGTATTCGAATAAAAGAACGATATAAAAGGTGAATCAGTAAGTGAAAAGAGAAAATAAAAAAAGCATGATAGAAGCAGAAAACAGGCCAGCCACAGAAAATAAGTTAGAAACAGAAAACAGACCAGTCACAGAAAATAAGTTAGAAGCAGAAAACAGGCCAGTCACAGAAAATAAGCTAGAAATAGAAAACAGGCCAGCGATAGAAAATAAGTTAGAAGTAGAAAACAGGTCAGCGATAGAAAATAAGCTAGAATCAGAAAACAGGCTAAAAATAGAAGATAGGTTACCGGAAAAGTTTAAAGCAGAAATGAAAAATTTATTGACCAAAGAGTATGATTTGTATATAAAATCTTTTTCAAGGCCAATATATAGAGGAATAAGAATTAATACAAACAAAGTTTCGTTAGCAAATTGGGAAAAAATCAATCCATTTAAGAATTTAAAGAATATACCATGGTGTGAAGAAGGTAAATATTATTTTGATGATAGGCCCGCCAAACATCCTTATTATTCAGCCGGTTTATATTATATTCAAGAACCTAGTGCTATGGCCGTTGTTGCTCTACTGAGCATTAATCCGGAAGACTCTGTGTTAGATATGTGTGCAGCACCGGGTGGTAAAAGTACGCATGCATTAGCTAAACTAAATGGAACGGGTGTTTTAGTAGCAAACGATATAAGTTTTTCTAGGGCAAGAGTATTAGAAAAAAATTTAGAAACGTTTGGTTCCAAAAATACTATGATTATTAGTGAAGATCCGAAAAAGTTGATAACATCATGGAAAGCATATTTTGATAAAATTATCATTGATGCACCATGCTCTGGTGAAGGCATGTTTAAAAAGGATGAAAAAGCTATTAAAAGTTGGCAGGATTTGGATAGAAGTTACTTTTGTGAGCAACAAAAATCCCTTTTAGATGCTGCAGCTCAATTACTAAAACCCGGCGGAATGATGGTATATTCCACCTGTACTTTTTCAACTGAAGAAAATGAAGGTCGCATAGAGGAATTTTTGGCTGAGCATAATGAATTTGAAATAGTAAATATACCGTTAAATTTTGGTTTGTCTACGGGTCGCCTAAATGGGACTATTAGATTATGGCCACATAAAGTGGATGCAGAAGGACATTTTGTGTGTTTACTTCAGAAAAAAATAAATAGCATTGTAGAGATTAACCGATTTAAAAACAATCAGAGTAAAAAAATTAAGGATGATCCGATATTAAAAGATTTTTTTGAAGCACATACACATATGAATCTTAATCAATTGATACTAGAACATAATGGAAAAATTTACGCTGTAAATGATAATTTTCCACCGACATTAAAAATTAGAACTCTCCGAAGTGGTTTATTTTTAGGAGAGTTAAAAAATAAGAAATCCTTTGTGCCATCTCATTCATTGGCTATGTCATATTCAAAAGATTTTTTTAAAAATGTGATCTCATTTTCATCCAAGACTAATCTAATAGAAGTAGAAAAATATTTAAAAGGAGAAACACTATTTAGTGATGTTATTAACGGATACCATATAATTTGTGTAGACGATTATCCTTTAGGCTGGGTAAAAGCATTGAACGGTGTATTAAAGAATAAATATCCACCTAGTAGAATGTAGAATGCTAACAGAATGTAGAACGCTATAGAATATAGAACGTTATAGAATGTAGAACGCTAATATAATATAGAATACTAATAAAATATAGAATACAAAAGAGTGATAAAAATCTGCCGAAACTAAATAACTAAGACTGGGATTTTAAAACTAGAAAGGAAAAAAATATGAAGTATGAAGCAGTAATTTTTGATTTGGATGGCACGCTAATAGATTCGATGTGGGTTTGGGAGCAAATAGACATTGATTTTTTACAAAACAAAGGACACAAAATAGATGACGAAGTAATAAAAAAGATAGAAGGTGCTGGATTCACAGAAACTGCTATATTTTTCAAGGAATATTTTAACCTAGATATGAGTGTAGATCAGATAAAGCAAATTTGGTGCGAAATGGCTATCAAGCTATATACCGATAAAGTACAGATGAAGCCTGGTGCGCTAGAATTTTTGCAATATTTAGATGCTAACAAAATTAAAATGGCAATAGCAACAAGTAACAGTCGAGAAATTACAGAAGCTATTTTACAAAAGCATGAGATAGAAAAATATTTTGAAACCGTAGTAACTTCATGTGAAGTTGAAAAGGGTAAACCACATCCATTTGTATATTTAAAAACGGCCGAAATATTGGATGTAGCACCGGGTAGATGCTTGGTTTTTGAAGATATTCCAAACGGTATTATTGCAGCTAAAGACGCTGGTATGACTGTCTTTGGTATAGAAGATGTCCAGTACGAAAATGTGAAGAAAAGAGCAAAAGAATTATCCGATAGATGGGTTGCCGATTATTATGAAGTATTAGAAATTTTTAAGGAGTAGATAATGTTTTTACCAATAAGCAAAGAAGATTTAAATTTAAGAAATATAGAACAACTAGATTTTATTATCATTACCGGAGACGCATACATCGATAGTCCATCTTTTGGTACTGCAATAATAGGTCGAACTTTAGAAAGATTCGGATATTCTGTAGGTATTATCTCGCAGCCGAATTGGAACAATGAAGCAGACTTTAAACAACTCGGCCAGCCAAAATTGGCTTTCCTGATAAACTCTGGTAACATGGATTCCATGGTTAATCATTACACCGTAAATAAAAAACGTAGACAAAAAGATTCATACACGCCAGGTGGCCAAATAGGAAAAAGGCCGGATCGGGCTGTTATAGTTTATTCTAATTTAGTAAGAAAAATTTATAGGGATATACCAATTATTATTGGTGGAATAGAAGCCAGCCTAAGAAGATTAGCACATTATGATTATTGGGACAACAAAGTAAGAAAATCTATCCTGATTGACTCGGCTGCAGATTTATTATTATATGGTATGGGCGAACGTTCGGTTATAGAATTAGCTCAAGCACTGGAAAGTGGCTTAAACATAAACGATATCACTTTTATACATGGAAGTGCATTTAAAACGAAAAATATAGCAAATGTATATGATAAAATTTTCTTACCAACTTTTAAAGAAGTAAGTTCGGATAAAATACAGTTTGCAAAAAGTTTTGTTATTCAAGAACAAAATTCAGATCCATATAAGGCCAAACCATTAATCGAAGAATATGAACAAGGTTGGTTTGTTGTCCAAAATTTACCGGCTGAGCCTCTATCTACATTGGAATTAGACGATGTATATGAGATGGACTTTGAAAATGAGGCCCACCCTAGTTATACAGAAGAAGTTCCGGCCTTAAGCGAAACCCAATTCAGTATAACAAGTAATCGGGGTTGCTTTGGAAGCTGCAGCTTTTGTGCTCTTACCTTTCATCAAGGCCGAATTGTGCGGGGTAGAAGTACCGAGTCTATGCTAAAAGAAGCCGTTAAGATGACTGAGCATAAAAATTTTAAAGGTTATATCCATGACGTTGGTGGACCAACCGCTAACTTTCTAAAAGAACAATGTAAAAATGCTAATAAACTTGGAACGTGTACAAATAAGAAATGTCTACATCCAACCCCCTGTAAATCTTTAGATGTAAACCATGAAAATTATCTGATTACTTTGCGTAAAATGAGAAATCTAGATAACGTAAAAAAGGTATTCATTAGATCTGGTATAAGATATGATTATTTGCTTTTGGATAAAAATAATAAAAAATTTATAAAAGAGATAGCACAAAATCATGTAAGTGGACAACTAAGGATAGCCCCCGAACATATTTCAGATAATACATTAAAGTTTATGGGTAAACCTAAAAAAGAAGTTTATGAAAAGTTCGTTGCAGAATTTAATAAAGCATCCAAAGACTGTAATAAAGAACAATACGTGGTGCCTTATTTTATGAGTTCTCATCCGGGTACAACCCTTTTAGATGCCTTAGAATTGGCTTTGTATTTGAAAAAAACTGGTCAAAATCCAGAACAAGTTCAAGACTTTTATCCAACTCCTTTTACTTTGGCCACCTGCATGTATTACACAGAATTAAATCCGTATGATTTAAAAAAAGTTTATGTTGCTAAATCTAGAGAAGATAAAGCGCTCCAACGTGCACTCTTACAGTATTACAAAAAAGAAAATAGATCATTAGTGCACAAAGCTTTAAAACTGCTAGGTAAAGAAAAATTAGCTAAAGATTTATTTAAAAATTAATATACAATATTATGTATAAAGTTTCATAAATATGGCAATGAATTATATATTAACGTTATGTCATGTAGCAAAGGAGAATTCCTAATATGATAAGACTGCATGAAAAATTTGCAAGATCTAATATAGACGAAATGGATGATCTAGATCTTTTAGCTATTATTTTAAGGGCACGGCCAGAAGATAAAGATCTAATGAGTATTTTTGACATATTATTAAAGGATCCAAATGGTAATAACAATTTAAATTCGCTTAAACATTGGGATTATAAAAAACTTAAATCTTTAGATGGTATAGGCGAATTACGGACAGTGGAAATAGCCACCTTAATAGAATTAGCTAAAAGAATTTATAGAAGCAAAACCAGAGTATATGAATTTAAAAATCCGGAAGACGTTGCAGATTTTTTTATAGAAGACTTTGAAAACTTGCATAAAGAAACATTTTACGCATTATATTTGGATATTAAATTAGGTCTTATAAAAAAGCATTGTATATCCATGGGTACATTGACTGCAACGATAGTACACGCAAGGGATGTCTTTGCACCTGCTATAGAACTTTGTGCTAATTCAATTATAATGGTTCATAATCATCCAAGTGGTAATCCAGAGCCTAGCGAGCAAGATATTTTAGTTACCAGAGATTTACAATTTATTGGTGAAATGCTACGATTGCCTATTATTGATCATATAATAGTAGGACATGATGATTTTAGAAGTCTTAGAAACATGGGTTTGTTTGATGATAAAGAAAAATTATTTAATAATTAATTATTAATTATATGGAGGGAATTATGTTTGGTAAAGATATGGGTATAGATTTAGGAACAGCCAATACTCTAGTTTTTGTAAGAGGGCGAGGTATTGTAGTAAATGAACCTTCTGTAGTAGCTATTAAGGAACGAACTAATCAAATTTTAGCCGTAGGAGACGAAGCTAAACAAATGATAGGTCGTGTGCCAGGCAATATAGTTGCTATTCGTCCATTAAGGGATGGTGTTATAGCCGATTTTAATACGACAGAAGCAATGATAAGATATTTTATAGGTAAGGCTCAGAAGCAATCGTTTTTTTCTATTAAGCCTCGAGTCGTTGTTTGCGTACCTTCGGGAGTAACCACTGTGGAAAGGCGTGCAGTAGAAGAGGCAACTATTAAAGCTGGCGCTAAACAAGCTTTAATCATGGAAGAGCCCATGGCAGCCGCTATTGGTTCTAATCTGCGAGTAGAGGAGCCAAATGGTAACATGGTCGTAGATATTGGTGGCGGAACTACTGATGTTGCCGTTATTTCTTTGGGTGGCATCGTGGCTAGTAAATCTCTTAGAATAGCCGGTGATGAGTTTGACGAATATATTGTTTCTTATATAAAGAAAGAATATAATTTGATGATCGGTGAGCGAACTTCTGAACAAATTAAGATGACCATTGGTGCCGCCTTAGAATCTGAAAAAGACGCTAAAACAATGGAAATAAGAGGTCGTGATTTGGTTACGGGCTTACCTAAAATTTTAGCTATATCTTCTGGTGAAATTACAAACGCAATTAAAGAGCCAGTAACAGCGATAATAGAAGCAATTAAAGCTACTTTAGAAAAAACCCCCCCAGAATTAGCAGCAGACATAATGGAAAGTGGTATAGTTTTAACCGGTGGCGGTGCTCTTCTTAGTGGTTTGGATACTTTAATAAGTTTAGAAACAGGCATGCCAGTTCGTGTTGCTGACGAACCCTTAGATTGTGTTGCCAGAGGGACTGGATTAGCTTTAGAAAATATTGAAAAATGGTCTGGATTATTTGAAGATGACAAATAAAGTCGATAAAAAGTAAGGAGTGCTAAAATGAAATTGGCACCAAATTTATCCCCAAATGTTAAAAAAAGTTTTATATTGATATTAGCGGTCATAATTATACTTTCATCAGCTTTTATAAAGTTTGGTAATATTAATTTGACTATGTTATTAGGTACTTTAGATGATATCTTAACATATCCTGTAGAAAAAATTATAAATAGTATAGAAAACGGATTTAGCGATTTTTATAAATATTTTGAAAATATAGAAGAAGCAGAATCAACTATTAAAAATTTAAAATATGAAAATGATAAACTACTTCATGATAATACTCAACTAGAGCAACTTAGGGAAGAAAACATTTTACTAAAAGAATTATTGGACATGCATAATAGATATACTATGTATCCATCTGTAGGAGCAAATGTAATAGGAAAAGATCCTGGAAACTGGTATAAATCTTTTAATATAGATAAGGGCAGTACTATGGATGTACATGAAAATGATATTGTACTTGCTAATGGAGGATTAGTTGGTATAGTTAGTAGTAACGGACCATTCTCAGCCACTGTATTATCTATTATAGACGATAGAAGTTCTATAAGTATTGAATTGATGCGAACAGGGGAAACAGGAATTTTAAATGGGCAGATTGAATTATCTAATAAAGGTTTATTAAGTTTAGAAGTAGATATAAATACGGACATAATAGTAGGAGATAGAATAATAACATCACATATTAGTGATAAATTTCCACCGGGAATTTTAGTAGGAGAAATCATAGATGTGACAAGAACAAATAACGGTTTAGTACAAAATGCTATTGTAAAGCCAGTGGTAGACTTTCAAAGCCTTAAATATGTATTATTAATAAAAAAAAATGAGGAATTATATTGAAGTTACGATGGTTCATAACAATAAGTATACTAATATTTAGTTTTACGTTACAAAATACTTTAGGCGATTCAATAAGGATAGCAGATATTGCTCCTAATTTTTTAATTATGATAGTAGTAGCATTTTCTATTTTACGTGGAGAAAAAGAAGGTGCTATAATTGGATTTTTAGCTGGCTTTATTTATGATATTCCTTATAACTATATCTTTGGAATGTATACTATAATATATATGTCTATAGGCTATATATGCGGAAAGTTACATCCATTTTGCTATAGAGAGAACAGAATATTACCACTTATGTGTACTGTTTTTTCTAGTTTATTTTTTAGTAGTGTAAATATATTAAGATTTGTTCTTATAGGAAACATAAACTTTTCGTATTTTTATTTACGTATAGTCTTACCAGAACTTGTATATACTACTTTATTAACTTTGGTAGTTTATAGATGTATCTATTTTATAAATTCAAAATTGGAAGAACATGAAAAAAAATCACGCCATTTATTTTAAAACTAAGTATAGGCTTAAAGACGATAATCATAATCTTTATTTTTTTTATATATGATAAGTCTACAATAAGCCTATCTTTGTGTTTTTTAAATAAAAATATTAATTAAAGATGCTATGGAAAAATGTAACATTGTTTTTGAATAACACAGGGGGGTAAAATGAAAAAATTTCTTGAACTAGTCAATAATAGATTAGTTATAATGATGTCAGGAATTTTAGTTCTATTTTTGGCAATTTTACTGAGATTTTACAAACTACAAATAATAGATCATAAAAGCTATATAAATAAGGTGCAAGCCGGTGTTCAGAGAACAGTAGAAATGGATGCCACTAGGGGGTTAATTTACGATAGATATGGTCGAATTTTAGCTAGCAATGAACCTATACATGTTTTAAAAATTGATCTACAAGTGCGCCAAAGTCAAGATGAACTGAATAATGTAATTCTTGAGTTATTAAGATTATTTGAAAAAAATGGAGACAAATTTATAGATACAGTGCCCATATCAAAAGAACCACCATTTAACTATACTGGCGGATCTTGGACTATAAATAGATTTATGTATTCTATTCCTTATAATGGCGAAACACAACGTAGGCAATTATTAGAAAAATCCGCTGAGGAAATTATCGACTATTTAAAAATTCAATATAATATTTCCGATGATATAAGTGACGAGGACGCTAGAAATATTATAGCAATAAGAACTACTATGTATCCATATTCTTATAGACGATATAACCTACCGGTCATTGCAACAAATATATCTGAATTTAGTGCTACTTATATAAAAGAGAACTATGAACAATATCCAGGTGTGATAGCCGAATTTGATTCTAAACGAATTTACGAATATGGCGAGATCATGGGGAATATTCTAGGATATACAAGAACTATGACAGACAGTCTTTATAAAGAATTAAAAGATAAAGGATATAATGAATTTGATGTAGTCGGTCATGAAGGGATTGAAAAATCCATGGAAGAAGTTTTAAGAGGAATAGATGGAACTTCATTAATAGAAGTTGATACATTAGGGCGAAAAGTAAATACTATATCCGAAAGTACGGCCGTAAAAGGTAACGATATTTTTCTAACTATAGATATAGATTTACAACAACAGGTTTTTAATAGTATCGAAAAAAGATTAAGTGAAGCCTTAGTTGTAAGATTAGAAGGTACCAAAAAGGGTACAAAAAATATTACTGCTAGAGAAATGCTAATATCTATGGTTGAATGTAGTCAGCTTTTGGTTAGCAAAATGCAAGATGCCGATAGAGATACAACCATGACTGGTCGAATATACGAAGCTCTATTAAAAGAATATAATGGGTTAAATAGTTTGGTTCAAGATGAACTTACCTTACAAGATTTATTACTTCAATGGATAAGTGCTCAAGCATCTCCGTTAAAAGACAAGCAAATTATATTAGCTATGCATGAACAAGGATCATTGTTTTTAACAGAAAAAGAAATAGAGGAGATTACTAAAAATCCTAATGGGGACGGAAAGAATATTTTAATCTCTCAATTAGAAAACGGTCATTTAAAACCTTCACAAATGTCCATAGACCCATTTAGTGCGGCCGCAACAGTGGTGGACGTTAATACTGGTGAGGTTTTGGCCATGGTCGGCTATCCGTCGGTAGATAGTAATGAATTGACAAATGATTTCAATAACTATTATAATAGCTTATTTGATGATAGAAGTATGCTTTGGAATAGATCCATTATGACCGTGAAAGCTCCAGGTTCAATCTTTAAAATGGTTACCGCCATGGCTGGCTTAGAAGAAGAGGTTATTACGCCCCATGATCATATAAACTGCACGGGATTATATACTAAATCCGGTGATCCCGCTCCAGCTTGTTGGATCTATCCAATTACAGGTGGCGGTCATGGTAATATTGATTTACAAAAAGCTTTAGAGGTTTCTTGTAATTATTATTTCTTTGAAGTTGCTCATAGATTAGGCCTTAAATATAAGGAAACTTATGGTGGCATCGATTCCTTAACTCAATATGCTGAAATGTTTGGTTTGGCCCAGCCTACCGGTATAGAACTACCGGAAAAATCACCCAATATTTCTACTCCAGAAACTGTTGTAAGTCAAAGCATAAACAATGTTCTTCAAGGCCTAAAAAATATGAGCGAGGAAAGTTTAAATAAACGGGTTGAAGATGTTTCTACTATGTTTAAAAAAGATATTTTTACTCATACCTATAATCCAAATGCTGATGTAGAGACTCAGGCTTTATATTTGATCCGACATGAAACAGATAGAAATTTAGAACCTATTGTTATGTCTATAGTTGGGGCTGAATTAAAGGATATTGTAAAAACTGCATTTTATAGTATTCAAGGATATTTGCAATTAAACATTGACCATATGTTAACCACTATAATTGAAGATACCATGAACAATTTAAACTCTTCTACTTTAAAATCTAAGGCTAGAATGGCTTTAAAGGATCAATTATTTATTATGATAGGTGAAGTAACCACTGCCGCCATAAATGAATTAGCAGATAACCTAGACAGAAATAGTATAATAGAAGTTTATCAAAATGCTTACTCTAAATTATATAATGAAGAGTTAAGTAAAAATAAAAATAAAGATTTAATTAAATTTTTGCATTCAGAGCTAACTAATATTGCATTGCTTGGCGATAAATATATTGAGATAGTCAAAGATCACATGATTTATGGTTTAGTAGATACGCTAGGAGACTATTTATTACAAAACGCTAATATTCAATGGGATGAAGGAGTAACCATAAGGACAGCTATTGGACAAGGCTATAATGCTTTTTCGCCAATTCAAATGGCACGATATGTCGCAGCAGTAGCCAACGGAGAAACAGTATACGATTTAAAAATAATTAGTGGTGTATTTGATAATAAGGATACCCAAAAATATTTACCCACAGAGAATAAAATTAGCGGAACTATGGATATTAAGGATGAACACATAGAAGAAATTCAAAAAGGAATGTTAAGAGTTACAAAAGGGACAGCAGGAACAAGTAGAAATTTATTTACAGGGTTTCCTATAGACATTGCGGGAAAAACTGGTACAGCCGAAGAAGCTAATCATACACATAGTTGGTTTGCGGGCTTTGCTCCTGCGGATAATCCACAAATTGTTGTTGTCACATCAGTATATAATGAGGACAATTTAGGTAGTTTTGGTAGCCAGATTGCAAAAGATGTTTTTGAATCTTATTTTAAAGTGGATAAAAATGCAACTATAGACACATTAGGAGAGGAGTTCTTATTCTAAAAATTAGGCTGATTAAGGGGTTGAAAAGTGGTGGCTATAAATGATTTAGTTATTTTTAGAAGACAACCAGACAATGTTTCGGTTATATTAGATGATACAATAGACTTCGAAAATATAATTGTAGAATTTGCTCAAAAATTAGACGATAACATAAATATTTTTGAAGACATAAACATTAATATGAATATTAAAGGTAGAAAATTAGAACAAGCTCAAAAAGAAATTTTACTAGAAATATTATCAAATAAAAATATTATGCAAGTATCATTCCAAGATACAAATTACAAAGCTAATACTTTTTTTCGACAAAATAAGGATAAACAAAATCAGCAAGTTATGAAATATTCTAAAACTTGCTATTGGGCAGGAGTATTGCGATCTGGACAAGAAATTGTATCAGAAGGGAGTGCTATAATAATTGGGGATGTTAATCCGGGAGCAATTATACGAGCACGAGAGAATATAATAGTAGTAGGAAACTTAAATGGCCAAGCTTTTGCTGGTAATAATGCTGACAAATCTGATGAATTAGATAAAATTTATATAATAGCCTATGGTATGAATCCAGAACAAATAGCTATAGGCAGAATATTATCTCAGTCTATTAGATCTAACAAAAAAAATTCGGATGAACTTTATTTTCCAAAAATGGCATATTTAAATGAAGGTACTATTAAATTTGATAAAATAGATGTTAAACGCATGCAATTTATGTTAAAATAATACAGTAAAACAAATAGGAGTTAACAAATGAGTCAAGTGATAGTAGTGACATCGGGAAAAGGTGGGGTAGGAAAAACTACAAGCACCGCAAATATAGGCACCGCTCTTAGTATGTTGGGCAAAAAAGTAGTGTTAGTAGATGGTGATACAGGACTTAGAAACTTAGATGTTGTTATGGGTCTAGAAAATAGAATAGTATATAATGTCGTCGATGTGATAGAAGGAAAATGTAGAATAAGACAAGCACTTATAGCAGACAAAAGGTTTAAAGATTTGTACTTATTACCCACAGCACAAACCAGAGAAAAAGATGCAGTAACACCAGAACAAATGAAAAAATTATGTGAAGAATTAAGAGAGGAATTTGAGATTGTTATAGTGGACTGTCCAGCCGGAATAGAACAAGGATTTAAAAATGCTATCGCCGCTGCCGATAAGGCCATAGTAATCACAACACCAGAGGTTTCTGCTATTAGAGATGCGGATAGAATAATAGGGTTATTAGGAGCTAATGGAATAAAAGATATTAATTTAGTAATAAATAGATTAAGAAAAAAAATGGTCGATAAAGGCGAAATGATGGACGTCGACGCTGTAACCGAGATCTTGGCTATAGATCTTATTGGCGTGGTACCAGATGATGAGGCAATTGTAATAACAACTAATAAAGGAGAGCCGGCTGTAGGTAAAAACAACTCTATAGCAGGAGAAGCTTTTATGAATATTGCTAATCGATTAATAGGTAATGACGTTCCATTTTTAGACTTATCAAAAGAGATTTCACTTAAAAGTAAAATTAGAAAGTTATTTGGGTTTGGTGTATTCTAAGACAATAGAATGGAGTGAAAAAAAGTGGATTTTAGTCAGTTGTTTAAAAGAAAAGCTCAAGCAGGAAATGTTGCTAAAGATAGATTAAAGCTTTTATTGATCCATGATAGAATAAATTGCTCATCTGCTTTGATGGATATGATGAAAGCTGATATTGTTGCTGTTATATCAAAATATATGGAGATTGATGCCGACGAATTAAATATTCAACTACTAACTATTCCCAGCGATGAATATTCAGAGAAAGTTTCTATGCTTTCTGCTAACATACCTGTACAAAGATTAAAGATTTAAAGAGGCAACATGTTTAAAAAAATTGAATTAAAAAATTTAGAAATAATCCTTATTTTGCTAATGTGTACTTTAATTGCAATAGGGATATTAGCGATTAGTAGTGCAACATCATTTTCAGGAAATAATACACCTTTAATTAAACAAGTCATATTTTTTCTAATTGGGTTAATACTAATGACAATTATGATATTCGTAGATTATAGAAAAGTAGGAGAATATTATTCTGTTATTTATACTATAGTCAATATTGTACTTTTAGTCGTATTGCTATTCGGTGCAATTAATAAAGGCGCTAAAAGATGGATTGATTTAGGTTTTATAGAAATACAACCATCCGAGTTTGCGAAAATAGCAATGATTTTTTGTACTGCAAAACTTATTTCATTAAAGAATGAAAAAATTAACTCATTTGCTTCTATTGGAAAAATCCTATTATTTCAATTTATTCCATTCATATTAATCAATAGACAACCAAATTTATCAACTAGTATTGTAATTCTTACTTTATTAGTGGTACAATTATTCGCTAGTAACCTCAAACTAAAATATATGTTTTCAACAGCTATAATAGGTATAATAATACTTACTATGGGCATAGGGTATATAATAAAAAATCCTAATCAACAAATAATAGATGATTATCAACGTAGCCGGATTGTAGCTGCGTTTACAGATGGAGATGCACAGGCCGAATCTTATCAAACTAGTAGGTCTATAGACGCTATAGGATCTGGTGGATTATATGGTAAAGGGATATATAAAGGAGCAATAAGTCAATTAAATTATTTGCCAGAGTCACACAACGATTTTATAGTAGCAACATTAGCAGAAGAATTTGGATTTTATGGTATTATAGTACTACTAACAATCATATTGTTATTTGTAGCCAGAGGGTTATATCTAGCAAGTAATTTATTAGATGAGTTTGGAAAATTTATAATAGTTGGATATGTAGGGATGATAGCTGCCCAGTCGTTTATAAATTTAGGAGTGGTAACAGGACTTTTACCAAATACAGGATTAACGTTACCCTTTGTAAGTTATGGCGGCAGTTCATTATGGGCTAACATGATAGGAATGGGACTTGTATTAAGTGTAGTAATGAATAAAGAAGAGACTCTGTTTTAAGACTAAGAAGGGGAGAAAATTATGAATATTGGATTAGTAGCACACGATGCAAAGAAAAAATTAATGGAAAACTTTACGATAGCATATAGACACATATTAGCTAAACATGATTTATATGCAACAGCAACAACAGGACGACTAATAGAAGAAGCAACAAATTTAAGTATATACAAATATTTAGCTGGCCATTTAGGTGGTGTACAGCAAATTGGAGCACAAATCTCTCATAATCAAGTTGATATGGTTATTTTTTTAAGAGATCCTCTTGGCCAAAAACCACACGAGCCAGATAGCTCAACTTTAGAACGATTATGCGATATTCACAATATACCAATAGCAACAAACTTGGCCACAGCCGAACTCCTAGTAAAAGCTTTAGATAGAGGAGATTTAAGCTGGAGAGAAGTTATACGATAGATTTACGGGCACGGTAATCAATCCGTGTCCACTTTTTTTGATTAATTAACTAACCATAGGAGAATTACATGAATAAAATAGATAAACTTTTAATTAAGGTCGATAAACCAGCCAGATATATAGGTGGAGAATTAAATAGCTTTAATAAAAATATAGACGACATAGATATACACTTTGCCTTCGCTTTTCCAGACGTATACGAAGTAGCTATGAGCCACCTAGGTATGCACATACTGTATCAATTCTTAAATAGGCGTGAAGATACTTTTTGTGAGAGAGTCTTTTCACCCTGGATTGATATGGAAGTTCAAATGAGAGAAAATAATGTGCAACTTTTTTCCCTAGAATCTCAAACACCTCTTAAAAAATTCGATTTTATCGGCTTTACCCTACAATATGAAATGAGCTATACTAATATTTTAAATATGCTAGATCTCGCCAATATACCTCTATTTGCAACCGAAAGGACTGAAGCAGATCCATTAATAATTGCTGGCGGTCCATGTGTTTACAATCCAGAACCTTTGGCTCTATTCATAGACTTTTTCTATATAGGTGAAGGCGAAGTTATATTAGATGATATCTTGGATATGTATAAACAATATAAAAATCTTGGTAAATCCAAAAATGAGTTTTTAGAAGCAATTTTAAAATTTGACGGTATCTACGTGCCGAAATTCTACGAAGTAATTTATAATGAAGACCAAACCATCAAGGATCGTATAGCATTAAATAAATCGGCCAAAAATGTCATTAGCAAACTAGTTGTAAATAATATGGACGAAATTTATTACCCCGATAAACAACTAGTTCCTTGGATCCAAGCCGTCTTTGATAGAGTAACATTGGAAATGTTCAGAGGATGTCTAAGAGGATGTAGATTTTGTCAAGCCGGTATGATATATCGACCAGTTAGGGAAAAATCTAAAGAGACATTACTAAAATATGCTAAAAATTTAATCGAAACTACCGGATATGAAGAAATCTCACTGGCCTCATTAAGTACAAGCGATTATAAAGGATTAGAGGAATTTATAGATGAACTCTTAAAAATTTGTTCGGAAAATATGGTCAATATATCCTTGCCTTCGTTAAGAGTAGACAAATTTTCAATGGATTTAATGCAAAAAATCCAAGAAGTAAGGAAAAGCTCCTTAACATTCGCTCCAGAAGCAGGTACCCAAAGATTAAGAGATGTCATAAATAAAAATATTACCGAGGACGAGATCTTTCAAGGTTGTAGTCTTGCCTTCTCCGGCGGATTTAATAGAGTTAAACTTTATTTCATGTTAGGCCTTCCAACCGAAACTGATGAAGATATTTATGGAATAGCTAACTTAGCCGAAGAAATTACAAGAATGTATTATAGAACCGAAAAACCTAATAACGCATCCTTAAATTTAATCGTGAGTACCGCCTGCTTTGTCCCAAAAGCATTTACTCCGTTTCAATGGGCCTCGCAAGATACAACAGAAGAGTTTATGCGAAAACATATGCTATTGAAAAATGCCATTAAACGAAAGTCCATAAAATATAACCACCATGATGCTAAAACTAGCATATTAGAAGCCGTTATCGCTCGAGGTGATAGAAAAATAGCCGACCTCATTTATCAAGCATTTAAATTAGGTTGTAAATTTGATGGTTGGAGTGAGCATTTCAAAGAAGAATTGTGGCATGAAGCAGCCGAGAAAAGTAACATAGATTTTAAATTTTATGCACATAGAAAAAGATCCTATGATGAAAATTTACCTTGGGATTTTATAGATATCGGTGTACGAAAAGAATTTTTAATACAAGAAAGTAAAAAATCCGAAGAAGGTAAGACAACACCACAATGCAGAGAAAAATGTTCCGGATGTGGTGCAAGTAAGTTTAATGGAGGAGTTTGTTATGAGGTTTAGAGATAAATGTACAAAAGAGGGCAACGTAAAGTTTGTCGGCCATCTAGATACCGTGAAATTATTTCAAAGAATTATAAAAATGGCGAAGATATCTGGAGGAGTTTGTTATGAGGATTAGAGCGAAATTTACAAAAGAAGGTAATATAAAGTTTGTTGGCCATCTAGACACCGTAAGATTGTTTCAAAGAGCTATAAAAATGGCCAAAATACCTATAGCCTATTCAGAAGGTTTTAATCCACATTCGAAAGTTTATTTTGGTCTACCTTTACCTGTGGGTATGGAAAGCGAAGGTGAATATTTAGAAATAAAAACTAAAGAAAATATTGATGTATCTACAGCAAAGGATCAACTAAATAATAAATTACCCGAAGGAATCATATTAACCGAATGCTTTGAAATAGAAGATAATACGCCAACTTTAATGAGCCAAGTAGATTCAGCAATATACGAAATAGAAATAAATGAGGATATATGTAAAGCAAGGATACTAGAAAAATTAGAGCAACCGAGCATAGTAGTAACTAAAAGAAATAAAAAGAAAAAATTTGTCCAACAAGAAATAAAACCCTTAATATTGAATTATGATATTATCAAAGAATCTGGACGAACGATAATAATCGCAAAAATAAAAGCTGGAAGTAGATCAAACTTGAGTCCCGAAATTCTAATGAAAGCTGTTTTCGTAGATGAACTCCCAAATTTAGAATATAAAATAAAAAGAAAGGAATTATTTTTAGTTTAAATAAAATAATTTGGCCGGCAAGTCATAATAATAACAAAATAAGCTTGCTAGCCATTATTTGTCATGTGAATCTTTTAATCATATAATTATCTGCAAAAAGTCCTTTATATGTATATAACTTATCATTATAAAGTCCTTCCCCATGCATCATGCCATCCTTAAATTCACCTACATATATATGACCGTTTGCAAATGTTTTCTCGCCCTTTCCTGTCATCTTTCCATTGCTAAATGTACCTGTATAAATATCGCCATTGTTAAAATAAAAAACTCCTTCTCCTTCAGGTTGTCCCGCTATTAACGGACCTTCATATTTTCCTTCAGGATATAAATATACTCCATGATACGAAGCTACCATATAATCATTTTCAAATAATCCTTCATATCTGTTGTGCTGAGCATCTTCATAACAACCTTCTCCATGCATCAATCCATTCTTAAAATCGCCCATGTATCTATGACCATT
Source organism: Candidatus Epulonipiscioides saccharophilum (assembly GCA_002007295.1). Classification (GTDB taxonomy): domain Bacteria; phylum Bacillota; class Clostridia; order Lachnospirales; family Cellulosilyticaceae; genus Epulonipiscioides; species Epulonipiscioides saccharophilum. The sequence continues at coordinate 19,585 of LNZM01000099.1, forward strand.
CATAAAGTATTTCATCCCTTTGCCTGTTACAGCCCCATGGTGAAAATCTCCTTTATATACTGATCCATCAGTTAAGGTTAATGTACCCTTTCCATGCGGGAGAGCATTCTGTATTATATCTCCTTCATATACGTCTCCATTGCGAAACTTTATCTTTCCCTTTCCTTTTGCTATACTTTGTTCGAAGTCCCCTATATAGACATCGCCGTTTGCATATGTAGCTGTAGCAATGCCCTCTAATTCATTGTTTACAAACATGCCTTCGAAAGTTGTTCCATCTATAAGTGTTAATGTACCTCGCCCTTCTCTATATCCATCCACAAATGTGCCCGTATAAATGCTCCCATCATTCCATGTTTGCTGTCCTTGACCATGCATTTTATCCTGACGAAAGTCCCCAGAATAAATAGAGTTGTCTAAATACGCTACTCCTTTCCCCGATCTTAAACCCTCTTTGAAATTTCCTTCATAAAGTAATTTACCAGTATTTTCATATAATTTTCCATATCCGTCAAATAAATGATTGAATAGATCACCCTCGTACATAACGTTTCCATTTGAATAGTATAGTTTATTAGTATGCTGATATTTGTGGTCTTTTGTAAATATTGTACTCAATTTTTTTAACATAAAATGCTCCTTTACTACTTTTAGTAGAAGTATTCCCTTAATTAAAAAAATCACTCATTTATTTTATATTTTACCAAAAGTTACAGAAAGGAGCTTGCAAAATAAAAAATAACATGTCATAATAAGGAAAACTTTTGTCAAGGAATGAATAAATGAGAAAGAAATATGAAATTGTATCAGGGACAGTTAAAAAAATTGTCCAAAATAATAAATCCATCATAGAATTAACCTAAGAAAATAAAAGAGAAGTAATTTACGGTCCGGATGTATACTTTGGTCAAAAGGTCGAAGCTTTAGTAAAACGAAAGAGAAAAGGCAACTGGTTAGGTGAAATAAGATCCATCCTGGAAAACGCACCAAACTATGTACCCGCTAAATGTAAAAGTGCTCAAATATGCAGTGGATGTACCTTACAAAATAAAAAATAACATGTCATAATAAGGAAAACTTTTGTCGAGGAATGAATAAATGAGAAAGAAATATGAAATTATACCAGGGACAGTTAAAAAAATCGTCCAAAATAATAAATCCATCATAGAACTAACCGAAGAAAATAAAAGAGAAGTAACTTGTGGCCCGGATGCATACGTTGGCCAAAAGGTCGAAGTTTTAGTAAAACGTAAACGAAAAGGCAACTGGTTAGGTGAAATAAGATCCGTCCTAGAAAACGCACCAAACTATGTACCCGCTAAATGTAAAAGTGCCCAAATATGTGGCGGTTGCACCTTGCAAAATATTTCTTACGAAGATCAATTAAAAAGAAAACTCGGTATCGTAGCCTTAACTCTAAATATAGAAAATGACTTAGAGCCGAAAAAGATCATCCCATCACCCACTTGTTTCCACTATAGAAATAAAATGGAGTATACTTTTGGTGATGAAAAAAAGGATGGGCCGTTAACTTTGGGCCTTCATAGAAAAAATAGAACTTATGATATTATAACAGCCGATGACTGCCAAATCGTACATGAAGATTTTAATATCGTATTAAGAGAAACTTTGAAATTTTTTGCCGAAAAAGAATTGCCTTATTATAATAAAAAAACTCATAAAGGCTTTTTAAAATTTTTAATAGTACGCCGTTCAGAAGCTTTTGGCAACCTGTTAGTCAATATTGTAACCACATCTCAAGAACAATATGACTTTTCCGAATACACTAAAATATTACTAGAATCAGAAGCCAATATAACCGGAATTTTAAATACTATAAGCGACAGCATTTCGGATGCCGTAAAACCGGATAAAACCACTTTGTTGCATGGAGAAGACTTTATATATGAAGAAATTTTAGGCCTTAAATTTAAGATATCACCCTTTTCATTTTTCCAAACTAATCCGAAAGGAGCAGAACTGCTATATAAAAATGCACTGGATCTATTATCGGATTTAGAAGATAAAATAGTGTTCGATTTATATTCCGGAACCGGTTCTATAACTCAAATTATGGCCTTAAAAGCTAAGCAAGTGTACGGCATAGAATTGGTCGATGAAGCCGTAATAGCCGCACGAGAAAATGCTGCATTGAATGGCTTGGATAATTGTGAATTTATTTCCGGTGATGTGTTGAGTGAAATAAATCAAATAAGCCATATAAATCCAGATATCATAGTTTTAGATCCGCCTAGAAACGGCGTAGGAGAAAAAGCTTTAAGCAAAATTGTTAATTTTGGCGCTAAAGAAATTTTGTATATTTCCTGTAAAGCATCTTCCTTAGCAAGAGATATAGATGTTTTAAAGGATAGTGGTTATAAATTAGAAAAAATTTTTTGCCTAGATATGTTCCCCCAAACCGTTCATGTCGAGACTGTAGCATTATTTGTAAAAATATAATATAAGGATGATATTATAGAATAATATATTCCCTCAAATTTTCATGTCGAGTGTGTTGAGTTGATGCTAAAAGTTGATAAGTAAAAGCTGAAAAACTTATAATATAGTTATTCCGAGAGATTAAAATAAAATTGACCTCTCGGATTTTTCATGTTTTAAATAATATGGAAATGGTTAAGATTTATGTACATCAACATTTGAAATTCAAAGGAGTAATTATGACAAAAAAAAGAAGAGTATTATCACTATTTAGCGGATGTGGAGGAATGGATATTGGATTTGAAGGTGGATTTAGATGTTTGAAGCGTTCAGTCAATAGAGTAATATGCACAAAGAGTGGATAAAAGAAGATTTAGGTCATTAGATAACTCTCAAGGATACTTCATTTGAAACTGTATTTGCAAATGATATAAGACCAGATGCAAAATCAACCTGGGTGACTTATTTTGAAAAAAATATATAGATGCAAATGAACGTTATCATTTAGAAAGCATCGTAGACCTTGTTAAAAAATCTCAAGCTGGAGAAAATGTATTTCCTGATAATATAGATGTAGTAACTGGTGGTTTTCCTTGCCAAGATTTTTTAATTGCTGGTAAAAGGAAAGGCTTTAATTCAGACAAAAGTCATAATGGAAATATACTTGAAGTTGATGAATCCGCGATAGAAAATAGAGGCCAATTATATATATGGATGAAAGAAGTAATTAGCATTGTTCAACCTAAAATTTTTATTGCAGAAAACGTAAAAGGTTTGACAACTTTGAAATACGTGAAAAAAATAATAGAACATGATTTTGCTAATGCAGCAGACGGCGGATACTTAGTAATTCCAGCCAAAGTATTGAATGCCGCAAATTATGGAGTACCTCAATCAAGGGAACGTGTTATTTTTTATGGCTTCAGAAAAAATTCTTTGAATAGTATAGACTTTTTTTGATTTATATGATATTATAAAAAATAATCAAAATTATACAAGTTACAAAATTAAAATAAATGAAAATATATTAAAAGGTAAAACAAGATCAGAAATTTATTAGGTAGTAAGATGTGAATTGATGAATATTGAAAGGAGTAAATATGAAAAAAACAGCGTTAGAGAAAGCAATTAATGCAAAAACAAAAAAAATAAAAACGGAAAGTTTTGATTTATCGTTTAATGAAATTTTAGATATGTATAACAATAAGGAGTTAATTATTGCACCTGATTATCAAAGAATGTTTCGTTGGTCAGTTGAGAAACAATCAATGTTAATAGAGTCCTTAATACTTGATATGCCTTTGCCTCCAATTTTTGTGATTGAAACTGAAGATGGTATTTATGAATTGATAGATGGATTACAAAGAATATCTACATACTTACATTTTAGATATGATGATATTGGATGTGAGTTAAAAAAAGAATTATGTAATAATATAGAAGAAGCTTTAGAATTAGATGGTTGCGATATAATTGAGGAACTAAATGGTAACACTTTTAGTAAGTTATCTGATCGATATCAACGTGCACTAAAAAGACATTTTATACGTATCGAAGTTCTAAAAAGCGAAACTGATCGAGAGATTAGATATCATATGTTTAAAAGATTAAATACAGGCGGAGAACTTTTAAGTGACCAGGAAGTTAGAGATTGTACGATAAGAATATTAGGAGATAAGTTTAATAACTTTATTAAACAGTGTAGTAAAGATGAAAACTTCATTAATTCGATTTATCCTGTACAAGAAGAGTATGCTAAAACTAAAAAGGATCAAGAATTAGTATTAAGATATTTTGCATTAAGAAATAACTTGAAAAATTACAATAAAAACTTGAATGGTTTTCTGACTGGATATATGGAGGAAGTTACGAAAGACGATGGTTGTTTTAATTATGATAAGGAAGAAGATATATTTAAAAGTGTATTCAAATATATAAATGAAATGTATGGGATAAATGCGTTCTCTAGTTTAATAAATGAGGATAAAAACAAATACCGCAAGGATATGGTGATGTATGTGTTTGATAGTCTCACATGTGGTTTGGCTAAGCATATAGATGAGATAGATAAAAAAGATAAAATAAAACTGAAGAAAGAGTTAACTGAATTACGCAGAACAAAGTTCGCAAATAAAACCGGTGGCGGGAAGGGGAACACTAAGGAGCGAATTGAAATGGTTGAAAAGGTAATCAAGGAGTGTCCCTTAATTGATAGAACTGAGTAAGAGTATCTTGTTATAGAGAATAGATTAATGTTACGTTTTTTATAATATGTTTTGTATAACTTTTTATAAGATAAATAATTGAAAATTACAAAATTATCTGATATAATAGATAAAATGTTTTACCTCGACATGTTTTTTTTCAATCATGTCGAGATTGTAGCATTATTTATAAAAAATAGATGAGTTTTATTAATGAAAAAATATAAATATAAGGATGATAATATGGTTTACGGCAATATTACTTCATTAAAAGATAAAAAAATTTCTAGGATAGTATTAGGCAGATCCGATCTAGATGGCCGAGATAAAGTTGCTAGCTTTAAATTTTTGGACGAAATGTATTCTTTGGGTATAAATACTTTCGACACCGCAGCTATTTATCAAAACTACTCCGAGGCTGTTATTACCGAATGGATTGCCGAACGTGGAATACATGATGATGCGGTTATTCTAAGTAAATGTGGCCATTTTAATTACTGGAGAAATAGAGTTCACGACTTTGATATTAAGGCTGATATAGCAGATTTTTTAGCGAAGCCAGGTGCCGATTATGTAGATATTTATATGTTGCACAGAGACGACGAAACTGTAGCCGTCTCTGAAATAATCAACTGTTTCAATGAACTGTTGGACAAGGGCTATATCAAAACTTTTGGCGCTTCAAACTGGTCCTTTGAACGATTATTAGAAGCAAATGAGTACGCCTACAAAAAAGGCCTAACTCCTTTTACTAGCATAAGTCCGCAATTTAGCTTGGCAGAACAACAAGGCGACCTATGGCCAGGTACTCTCTCTATTACAGGTCCAGACCATCTAAATGAAAGACTATATTATGAAAAAGTTCAAATGCCCATATTCTCCTATTCTAGCATTGCTCGCGGTTTCTTATCCGGTAGATTCTCTTCCGCCGACGATCCGAATAAAGCCAAAAATATTTTAGATGCAGATATTTATAGAGCCTTTATGTGCAATTCAAACTTAGAGCGCCTTAAACGTGTCGAACACTTGGCGGCCCAAAAAGAAGTTTCTGTAGCAACTCTTTCTTTGGCCTGGGTCCTAAATCAACCTTTCAACTTGTTCGCTATCATTTCCTCTAAATCCAAAGAGCGAATGACTGAAAATATCCAAGCCTTAAATGTAAGCTTATCAGCAGAAGAGTTAAAATGGCTAAATTTGGAATCTGAATAAATTTTAGCAATAAAATGTGTATCAATTTAAAAAGCAACCCTTGAGAAAAAAATTTTGGGTTGCTTTTCATATTTTATATACAAATTCTCTTGACAAAAATAAATGATTAGCGTAATATAGTTAGTATAAAATAGTTAGTATAAAATAGTTAGTATAAAATAGTTAGTGTAAAATAGTTAGGTAAATACACTTAATTCAAAATAAAATTAAAGGAGCAAAAAGATGAATGGAAAACTAATAAAAGCACTACATAAAATAACACACAATACAGCGTTCTATGAATTTAAGCGTCTTTATTTTTAACCAAAATAAATTATTAGCATAAAAATAAATGATTAGCATAATATAGTTAGTGTAAAGTAGTTAGTTAAAAATAGTTAATTAAATATACTTAATTCAAAATACAATTAAAAGGAGCAAAAAGATGAATGGAAAACTAATAAAAGCAATGCACAAAATAAGACACGATACAGCGTTCTATGAACTTAAGCGTCTTTATGTATTTGATAAAAAAAGTCGTCTTTCATACCATGATACGCTTTATCTGAATATCATTGAGTCACATCCCAATAAGTATACTTCTTCACAAATTGCCGATTTATTAAAAATAACTCGTCCGTCTGTAACAGAGAAGATTAACCAGCTATGCAAAAAAGGCTACATTTTAAGAACACAAAGTGAAACTGATAAACGTCTATTTTATCTATCAATAAATCCTGATAGCCCAAAAGATTATGAAATCACTGCAGGTTATGAAAAGGAAATGGAGCGTGAAATTTTAGAGAAATTTGGCGAAGAAAAAGTTAATGTATTCTGTGAAGTGATTGAATTTATGTCCGAATTGATGTTTGAAGATTTTAAGGAGGAGAAAGAAAATGAATAGTCCATTAGCAAAAAACTTTAATATGATAGAGCTTTTAAAATACACAATGCCGAGTATGATTATGATGATATTCATGTCCACTTACTCGATTATTGATGGTGTTTTTGTATCAACCTTTGTTGGAGAAAGTGCCTTAGCAGCAGTCAATTTAGTTATGCCTCTGATCGGTATAGTAATGGCCGTTGGCCTTATGTTCGCCACAGGAGGAAATGCAGTAATCGCAAAATTCTTAGGACAAGGAAATATGAGAGAAGCGCAGGAATTTTTAACAGTAATCTATATTATAGGAGGAATACTGGGCGGTGTGCTTACAGCTATAGTTTTAATTTTTCCGGATGAAATTCTTAATTTATTAAATGTAAGCGATAGCCTATATTCCCTTACGAAAGATTATATGCTTAGCTTGACTGCTTTTTTTATTCCTCTCTTTTTTATGATTTTTATTCAATCATTTATGGTAACGGCCGGTCATCCGATGTTTGGTCTTATGCTTAGTTTAGTCGGTGGGATGACAAATATTATTCTTGATTATATCCTTATCTCACCCGATGTGCTTAATATAGGAATTACAGGTGCAGGTATTGCCACAGGTATTGGGTATGCTATTCCAGGAATAATTGGTTTTTTATATTTTATTTTTAACAGAAAATGTGTCCTTCATTTTGTAAATCCGAAGCTTAATTTAAAGACTCTTGCTCAAAGCATATTTAATGGCTCATCGGAACTTGTAGGCTCCCTTGCTATATCAATTACAACTCTTATGTTTAATTTTATTTTAATGAGTATGGTAGGCGATTCCGGAGTTGCAGCAATCAGCGTAATTTTATATATACAACTATTTCAAAATGCAATCTATATAGGCTATACTATAGGCGTATCCTCAATTATTGCATTTAAATATGGAGAAAAAAATCACAATGGATTACATAAAGTCATAACGCAAAGTTTTAAGATTATTTCTGTAGCCTCTACTCTGGTAGTAGCATTAACTTTTATTTTTTCTAATGAAGCCGTCGGTATTTTTATTGAAAAAGAAAGTGCAACTTTTGAAATGACAAAAAATGGACTTCTATTATTTCTTCCTGCCTACTTGTTTATGGGCTTTAATATCTTCTTTTCTGCAATGTTTACATCTCTATCCAATGGAAAAGTGTCTGCCATAATTTCGGTTTTAAGAAGTTTAGTGTTTATAGTAATTGCACTTCTTATATTGCCACAGATATTTAAACTAAATGGAGTATGGCTTGCTGTGCCTGTGGCAGAGTTTTTAGCAATTATAGTGTCTATTTACTTTTATAAAAAGAATAAATCACGTTATCAATATTAAATTGCAATAGAATTAGCTGATACTTTATTTTGATTTTACATACTTCAAAGAAAAAATGCGGTCATATGACCGCAAAAGTATTGACATTTATCATCGTTTGAATATAATATAAATATATGGAAGTGACAAATTGGTCAATCATTCTAATGCATCAGATATTATAATATTTCTGGAAAGAGCAAAGATATTAATATCTATGGGTAAATATGATTTTGTCCCCAGAAGAAAAAATCTGCAATCTTTAGCACAACATGGTCTTACACCTATCGATGCAAAAAATGAAATTCTAGACCTGGTCGTTGAAGATTATTATAAAGGACCTAAACTGGATTTGGATCCTAATCGAGCAGGAGATATCTGGGAATTCAAAAAAGATATTGACGGAATAACTTTTTATGTAAAAATAAAAATAGTTATCGAGAATGGCAATGAAATTTTAAAGTGCATTGGATTCCATGAAGATGATTTTGCATAACTTATAGGAGGTTGATTTCATGAAAAAATATTGTGAAGAATGTGAAAGAGAAATTGAAGCAAAAATAGTGATTAAAAGAGAAAATTATGAAGTTTGTGGTGAATCAATCGAAGTTGATGCTAGAATATTAACTTGTGAAGAATGTGGAGAAGAGTTTTATTGCGAAGAGCTTGATAATGAAACCTTGGTTACTGCTTATAATGAATATAGAAGAAGACATAAATTATTAATGCCCGAAGATATAAAAAAAATTAGAGAAAAATATGGATTAAGCCAGAGAAGTTTTGCAAAGCTTCTTAATTGGGGAGATAAAACTATTTGTAGATACGAAAATGGATCAATCCAAGATAAAGCACATAATAGTATTCTTTTCTTTTTACAAGAGCCTGAGAATATGAAAACTTATATAAATGAAAATGAAATTTTATTAGAGGATAAGCAAAAGAATAAACTGATGCAGACAATTGAAAAATTAGAGCAAGATGACGAATATCGTGTAAAAAATAAATTTTTTAATATGATTTTTTCGAAAACACCATCAGAAGAAAATGGATTCAAGGCTTTTGATTATGAAAAAGTATGTGCAATGGTTATCTTTTTTGCACGGAAAAGCAATCAATTATTAAAAACAAAACTTTTAAAGTTACTAAATTACTCAGATATGATTTTTTATAAAGAGAATGGAACTTCTATATCAGGAAGTCGGTATATTCATTTCCCATATGGGCCAGTAATGGAAAATTTCGATTTTATTTTTGGTAAGATGGCCAGTGATAATATTGTACGAATAGATATTGTATATGAAGGAGTATATGAGAAACATCAGGCTGTGCCGGAAACACAAATGCCCGAAGGTATCTTATCTGACTCTGAGCTAGAGGTTCTTGAACGGATATACAATAAATTTGCGTATTTTTGTTCGGTGGAAATATCAGATTACTCACATGCAGAAAAAGGGTACTCCTCAACAAAACAAGGAGAGATAATTTCATACACTTATGCTAAGAATATAAATTTGGATTAGAGTCTAAAGTAATTGATGAATGTAGTGGTAAAGGATTTGGAGAAAAAGATTTGTAAGTAGCATTTCCTGAAAGATTAGTTTTTAATTTCCCAGGTCCATTATCCACTTTATATCCTCACTTTCAAATTGAAATAACAACACTGTAAACAACGATTTCATTTCAATTTGGCAACTGAAATTGAAATAACAACAATGTAAATAACGATTTCATTTCAATTTGGCAACTGAACTTGAAATAACAATAGTGTAAATAACGATTTCATTTCAATTTGGCAACTGAACTTGAAATAACAATACTGTAAACAATGATTTTATTTTAAATACATCCGATATTTTAAACCTTATACTAAAATAATAAAAGGGCATATAATATGGTAGAACAGCTAGGCTATCTATGGCCAGGTACTATTTCTATTACAGATTCAGATTATTTGAAAGAAAGACAAGTGAATGATCGAAAATATTCAAGTCTTAAATTTAAGGTTATCAGTAGAAAAATCACATTATAAATATTAAATTACAGATAGAGTTAACTGAAACTTTAGTTGTATTCTACATATCAACAAATGTTTTTGCAAAGATATTGACTTTTTCCTTTGCTTATAATATGATATTCAGTAATAAAATAATAATTCAATTCTTCGTGGCGAGATGTAAATCCTCACCAGCGGTTATAGTCTGAATGGAGAAGAATAGGATCTTGTTGTACAATTTTTTTCATCTTTTATGTGTGCCAATTTATTAAGCAACCCTGTAGAAAGAAAGAATTAGGGTTGTTTTTTTATGTTTTAAATACAAGCTAAAATTTGGGATGTTTAGATTCAACCTAAAAATTTTATCCGGTATTTAAAATATAGAAGGAGTGGTAAATTTGAAAACATATAAAGAAGCTTCGAAAATTTTGTATAATGTTTTAGAGTTATTATTTGTTGATTAAAATATAAAAATGGAGAAATTAAAATGTCAAGTGCAACACAAAGAGCAGAATTACAATCACAGATTTGGAAGATAGCAGACGAGGTCCGTGGGTCAATTGATGGATGGGACTTTAAACAATATGTATTAGGTACACTATTTTATCGTTTTATTAGTGAGAACTTTTCGAATTACATGGAAGGTGACGACGATATTAACTATGCAGCCCTAGATGATAGTCTTATCACAAAAGAAATTAAAGAAGATGCAATCAGAACAAAAGGATATTTCATATATCCAAGCCAGTTGTTTGTGAACATTGCAAAAAATGCAAATGACAATGAAAGCTTAAATACAGATTTAGCAGGAATATTTCAAACAATCGAAAGCTCGGCCAATGGCTATCCGTCAGAATTAGACATAAAAGGATTATTCGCTGATTTTGATACAACAAGTAATAGACTTGGAAATACAGTGAAAGAGAAAAATACACGTTTAGCAGCTGTGATTAAAGGTGTAGAAGGAATTAATTTTGGTAGATTCGAAGATAATAAAATAGATTTATTTGGTGATGCTTATGAATTTTTGATTTCTAATTATGCGGCTAATGCCGGAAAGTCTGGAGGAGAATTTTTTACACCGCAAAGTGTATCTAAATTAATTGCAAAGCTTGCAACCCATGGACAATCAACAATTAATAAAATTTATGATCCAGCAGCAGGGTCTGGATCTTTACTTTTACAAGCTAAAAAACAATTCGATGATCATATTATTGAAGATGGCTTCTTTGGACAAGAAATCAACCATACTACGTATAATCTTGCTCGAATGAATATGTTTTTGCACAATGTTAATTATGATAAATTTAATATAGCATTAGGTAATACTTTATTGGATCCTAGATTTGGAGATAACAAACCGTTTGATGCTATTGTATCCAATCCACCATATTCGATAAAGTGGATTGGTAGCGATGATCCAACATTAATTAATGATGAGCGTTTTGCGCCGGCAGGAGTACTTGCGCCAAAGTCAAAAGCAGATTTTGCTTTTATACTTCATACACTTAGCTATTTATCCGAAAAGGGTAGAGCTGCGATTGTTTGCTTTCCGGGAATATTTTATCGTGGTGGTGCTGAGCAAAAAATTAGAAAATATTTAATTGATAATAATTTTGTAGAAACTGTTATCGCACTTGCACCTAATTTATTCTTTGGAACATCTATTGCAGTTAATATCTTAGTGCTTTCAAAACATAAAACAGATACTAAAACACAGTTTATAGATGCAAGTGGTACAGATTATTTTAAAAAAGAAACAAATAATAGTGTTCTAACACCAGAACATATCGAGGCTATTCTTGAGTTATTTGCCAAGAAAGACGATGTAGAACATGTGGCGATATCGGTCGATAACGATAAGATAGCAACAAAAAATTATAATCTGTCCGTAAGCTCTTATGTAGAAGCAAAAGACACTAGAGAAGTGATTGATATAGTAGAAGTAAATGCTAAAATCAAAAATACTGTGGCGAATATAGATAGACTACGTAATGAGATAGATAAAATTGTTTCTGAGATTGAGGGGTAGTTATGAAAAATAATTTTGATTTTTTAATATATCGTTCAGTTACTGAAGACATATCTGTCAATGCACTTGTAAAAGATGAAACAATTTGGTTAACACAAAAAGCAATGGGGGAGTTATTTGCTTGCAGTACTGATAATATATCTCTACATTTGAAAAATATATTTAATGAGGGGGAATTAGATGAAAATTCAACTACCGAGGAAATCTCGGTAGTTCAACAAGAAGGCAATAGACAAGTAAAACGAACTCCAAAGTTCTATAACCTTGACGCTATTATTTCCGTTGGCTATCGTGTGAATTCTGCTCGTGCCACACAATTTAGAATTTGGGCAACATCTATTTTAAAAGAATACATGATAAAAGGGTTCATCGTTGATGATGAAAGATTAAAACAAGGTAAAACTCTTTTTGGTAAAGATTATTTTAGAGAGCTTTTAGAAACAGTTCGATCTATTCGAGCTAGTGAGAGAAGAATTTGGGAGCAAATAACGGATATTTTTGCAGAATGTAGTATTGATTATGATGTAAAATCACAGGTTACAAAAGATTTTTATGCTATGGTCCAAAATAAATTTCACTACGCTATAACAGGAAAAACAGGTGCAGAAATTAGATATGACTTAGCTGATAGAAATAGTGCGAATATGGGACTTACAACTTGGAAAAATGCACCTGATGGCAGAATTCTAAAATCAGATACCATGATAGCAAAAAACTACTTATCAGAAAAAGAAATAAAAAAACTTGAAAGAACGGTATCGAGCTATTTTGATTATGTAGAAGATTTAATTGAATATGAAAATACTTTTACTATGGCAGAATTTGCAAATAGTATTGATGAATTTTTAGCTTTTAGAAAATATAAAATTTTAGAGGGTAAAGGTAATATTTCAAAAAAACAAGCTGATGAAAAAGTAACTTTGGAATATAATGAGTTTAACAAAACACAAAAGATAGAATCAGACTTCAACAAAATGACAAAAAAACTACTTGGAAGAGGGAAAGAAAATGAGTAAATTAGATGAATTGATAAAAGAACTTTGCCCGGATAGAGTAGAATATAAAAGCGTTGGAGAGATTGCGACACTTGTCAGAGGTAACGGACTTCCAAAATCAGACTTCACTGAAACAGGTATAGGGTGTATTCATTATGGACAAATTTACACATACTATGGAACGACAACAAATAAAACTATATCTTGTGTAGCAGAAGAAACAGCACAAAAATTAAAGCAGGTAAATACTAATGATATAATAATAACTAATACAAGTGAGAATGTTGAAGATGTTTGTAAGGCGATAGTTTGGGAAGGGTTAGAAAGTATAGTTACCGGTGGTCACGCAACAATAATAAAAGGGTTACCAGTACCTAAATTTTTCGTATATTATACTCAAACAAGCGAATTTTTTAAGGTAAAAAAGAAACTAGCAACAGGTACTAAAGTTATAGATGTTTCAGCAAATAATATTGCAAAAATACCTATTCCCATTCCACCACTACCTGTGCAAGAGGAAATTGTTCGTATTTTGGATAATTTCACAGAGCTTACAGCAGAGCTTACGGCAGAGCTTACGGCAGAGCTTAAAACAAGAAAGAAACAGTATGAGTATTATAGGGAATATCTTTTTAATATAGATACTGCAAATCTCTTATGTTTGGGCAATGAAAGTGTTGGTAAGTTTACAAGAGGTAGAGAATTACAGAAAAAGGATTTTACCGAAACAGGCGTTGGGTGTATTCATTACGGCCAAATCTATACCTATTATGGTACTTATACTAATAAAACCAAAACCTTTGTTTCGAACGAGTTTGCCCAAAAGGCTCGTAGAGCTAAATATGGCGATTTAGTAATAGCAACAACAAGCGAAAACGATGAAGATGTTTGTAAAGCAGTAGCATGGTTAGGAGATAAAGAAATCGCTATTAGTAGTGATGCTTGTTTTTACACACACAACTTATATCCCAAATATGTTGCATATTTCTTTCAGACAGAGCAGTTTCAAAAACAAAAAAGGCCATATATCACAGGTACAAAAGTAAGACGTGTTAATATCGATAACTTAGCTAAAATAAAGATACCTGTACCAACTTTTATGGAGCAACAACGCATTGTTGATATTCTTGATCGTTTTGAAACCATTTGTAATGATATTTCAAATGGTTTGCCTGCTGAAATAAAAGCAAGACAAAAACAATATGAATATTACAGGGATAAGCTTTTAACTTTTAAGAATATTAACTAACGATGAAGCATAAATATGGGTAAGTATTTAAATAAAATTGTCTAGAGAACACTTAACAGATAATTATATATTTTGGAAGGAATCACAACAATGTATGAGGATAGTACAATTGCGGAATCAAAGAATTTTATAGTGCTTGATAAATACGAAAAGTATTCACGAAAAGCTACTGCAGTTCATCAAACAGAGGCATCACTTGAAAAAGAATTTATACAAGATTTAATAAATCAAGGCTATGAGTATTTACCCGATTTAACTACACCAGAGGCAATGCTTAAGAATGTGCGTAAAGAGCTGCAAAATTTTAATGATGTTGTGTTTAGTGATACAGAGTGGACAAGGTTTTGTCAGGAGTACTTAGATAAACCAAGCGATAATCATATTGATAAAATGCGCAAAATCCACAATGACTATATTTATGATTTTGTTTTTGATGATGGTCATATTAAAAATATTTACCTTGTGAACAAAGACGATATAACAAAGAATAAAGTGCAGGTTATTTCACAATTTAAAATAAAAGGTGTTCACTCCAATCGCTATGATGTTACGATTTTGATGAATGGTCTTCCGCTTGTACAGGTAGAATTGAAAAAACGTGGTATTGCGATTAGAGAAGCATTTAATCAAGTAAATAGATATAGTAAAGAGAGTTTTAACAGCGAAAATTCTCTTTATAAGTATTTGCAAATTTGTGTTATATCTAATGGCACGGATAGTCGCTATTTTGCCAATACAATTAAGCGTGATAAAAACAGCTTTGACTTTACAATGAACTGGGCAAAGTCGGATAATTCTTTAATTAAAGACCTAAAAGATTTTACAGCAACTTTCTTTCAAAAGGATACGATATTAAAGGTACTTTTACATTATTCGGTTTTTGATTCTAGTGATAATTTACTAATTATGCGACCTTATCAAATTGCAGCAACGGAAAGAATTTTGTGGAAAATAACAAGCTCTTATCATGCAAAAAAATGGAAGACTACTGAAAGTGGTGGTTATATTTGGCATACAACGGGTTCGGGAAAAACGTTAACTAGTTTTAAAGCTGCACGTTTAGCTACGGATCTTAAGTTTATAGATAAGGTATTTTTTGTAGTAGACAGAAAAGATTTGGATTATCAAACGATGAAAGAATATCAACGATTTTCACCAGATAGTGTAAATGGTTCTGAAAGTACAGCAGGATTAAAGAGTAATATTGAAAAAGATGATAATAAGATTATTGTTACCACGATTCAGAAGTTGAATAATCTTATCAAAGGCGAAGCGGATTTGTCTGTTTATAACAAGCAGGTCGTATTTATTTTTGATGAAGCGCACCGTTCGCAATTTGGTGAAGCACAAAAGAATATCAATAAGAGGTTTAAAAAGTATTATCAATTTGGGTTTACTGGTACGCCGATATTTCCGGAGAATGCGTTAGGAGCAGAAACGACAGCGTCTGTATTTGGTAGTGAGTTACATTCTTATGTTATTACGGATGCTATTAGAGATGAAAAGGTTTTAAAATTCAAAGTTGACTATAATGATGTGCGCCCTAAGTTTAAATCAATAGAAATGGAACAGGATGATAAAAAGTTGTCTGCAGCAGAAACCAGAGAAGTGCTTCTTCATCCAGAAAGAATTAAAGCGATATCGAAGTATATTTTAAATAATTTTAGATTAAAAACGCATCGTTGCCATATTGGAGCAAAAGGTTTCAATGCAATGTTTGCTGTTAGTAATGTTAAGGCAGCAAAGCTATATTATGAATGCTTAAATAATTTGCAAAGAGATAGTGATAAGCCTTTAAAAATAGCAACAATATTTTCTTTTGCTACCAATGAAGAGCAAAGTGCTATAGGAGAAATACTGGATGAAACATTTGAAACAACAGTATTGGACCGTAGTGCAAAAGAGTTTCTAAGTTTGGCTATTAATAATTATAATAAGATGTTTAAAACTAACTTTGGTGTAGATAGTAAAGAGTTTCAAAATTATTATAGAGACCTTGCTAATCGTGTAAAAAAACAAGAGATTGACCTTTTAATTGTGGTTGGTATGTTTTTAACAGGATTTGATGCACCAACATTAAATACTTTATTTGTGGATAAAAATCTTAGGTTCCATGGCTTGATGCAGGCATTTTCAAGAACAAATCGTATATATAATTCTACCAAAGCTTGTGGTAATATCGTTACCTTTAGAGATTTGGAACAATCAACAATTGATGCGATAACACTTTTTGGAGATAAAAATACCAAGAATGTTGTACTTGAAAAGAGTTATAAAGAATATATGGAAGGTTTTACGGATATATCTACAGGGGAAGTGCGTAGTGGCTATATAGATGTAATAAAAGAGTTGGACCAAAGATTTCCTGACATTGAAAATATTATGACTGAGAAGGATAAGAAGGAGTTTGTCAAATTATTCGGTGAGTATCTACGTATAGAAAATGTGCTGCAAAATTATGATGAGTTTACTAAATTAAAAGCATTACAATCTATTGATATAGAAGATTCAGAGACACTAGAAGAATTCAAGAAGGCTCATTATGTAACGGATAAAGATATCAAAGCTATGCAAGATATTAGGGTTCCAGATGAAAGAGCCATTCAGGATTATTGTTCTACATATAATGATATTCGCGATTGGTTACGTCATGAAAAATCTGGAAAAGATAAGGAAGATTCAAATATTGATTGGGATGACACTGTCTTCGAAGTTGAGTTGTTAAAATCACAGGAAATCAACCTGGACTATATTTTGGAACTTATTTTTGAAAAAAATAAGGCTGTTAAAGATAAAGCAATATTGGTTGAGGAAGTTCGGCGTATAATTCGTTCGAGTACTGGAAATCGTGCAAAAGAGAGCCTGATTGTAGATTTTATGAATCAAACTGATTTGGATCAAATTCAAGATAAGGCAAGTATCATAGATGTATTCTTTATCTTTGCTCAAAAAGAACAGAAAAGAGAAGTAGAAGAGCTAATTCAGGACGAGAAACTAAACGAGGCAGCAGCCAAGCGCTATATATTTGCTTCATTAAAAAGAGAGTATGCAAGTGAAAATGGAACGGCATTAAATGAAGTTTTGCCAAAGATGAGTCCACTTAATCCTAAATATTTGACTAAAAAACAAACAGTGTTTAGAAAAATATCTGCTTTGATAGAGAAGTTTAAAGGTGTTTGATGGAAAGTTATAAAACAGAGTTGAAAGGAAGGGCTTTATAAGCTTATCAGTATAAGAAATTTTTAAAAGGTTAAAATTGGAATCTGTGTAAATTTTTTTGAAAAATATATTGACTTTTTCCATCGTTTGTAATATAATAATTAGTAATAAAATAGTAATTCAATTCTTCGGGGCGAGGCGTAAATCCTCACCGGCGGTTATAGTCCGTGAATGCTTAGGCATTGATTTGGTGAAATTCCAAAACCGACAGTTATAGTCTGGATGAGAGAAGAATAGGATCTTGTTGTGCAATTTTTTTCATGTGCATCAATTTACTAGCAACCCTTTAGGAAAGAATTCGGGTTGCTTTTTTATATTTTACATACAAGCTAAAATTCTGGATGTGTAGGTCTAGGATAGAATTTTTAACCGGTTATCTAAAATATAGAAGGAGTGGTAAATTTGAAAACGAGAACACATGATTTGATCAAAATTGCTTTGTTGAGTGCTATAGCTGCGGTATTGATGCAGTTAGGGATTAAGCTACCTATGTTATTTCCGAGTTTTTTGGAAGTAGATTTTAGTGAAGTGCCTGCATTAATTGGTATTTTAACAATAAGTCCTATGTCCGGTATTATTATTATAACCTTAAAAAATTTATTGAAGTTAGTTATGTTTGGTACATCGACGGCCTTTGTTGGAGAATTAGCAAATTGGGTTGTTTCAATAGCTTATGTATTGCCAATTATGTATTTGGTACGTAAAGATAAATCTTTTCAAACAGTAGTCATTGGAATATTTCTTGGAATAATATCAATGTCAATAATTGGTGGAGTTATGAATTATTATATTATGCTTCCTTTTTATGCTAAGGCATTTATGCCAATGGATGTTATTATTGGTATGGGTCATGCTATTATTCCGGCTATTACAGATAAATTTACGCTTGTAGTTTGGTCCATTATTCCGTTTAATATATTTAAAGGTATTATAGTATCTATTACAAGCGTAGTGATTTTAAAATCTCTATATCCAGTACTTAAAAAGTTAAAAATAGCCTAAATACTGGTTGTCCAAGTTAACAGTATTCAAACAAACCTAAAGCTTCCCCGACATGTACGGGGACTTTTTTAAATTTAATATACTTTAAGTGTGAAAAAATTCGTTTTAGGGGAAATGAATTGAATTCTCTTTCTCCAATAAAGGCAAAGTCTAACTTTTCTATAACTCTTTGTGACTTAAGATTATCTGAAAAATGGCCACATGTTATAGCATCCATATTAAGGGTTTCAAAACAATATGGTATTAAATCACTTAAAGCTTCTGTCATAAGGCCCATGTTCCAATACTCTTTACTTAAGACAAATCCTAAATCTTTGATTTTTAAAGATTTTAATACTTCATCCACATTGGCCCAGGATGAACTGAGTCCAATTGATCCAATAGTTTTCATGGAGGACTTGTGGCATATAGCTAAATCACTTTTGTGTCGCATAAACATATTTAATACTTTTTCTGTGTCTCGAATTGTGTAGTGTCTCCTCCATCCGGCCATTTCACCCACACCTTCTTCACTAGCATATTCAAAAAAGTCTTCTAAATCACTTGGTCTCCAAAGTCTTAATAATAATCTGTCTGTTTCTATATAGGTGTCACTTAAATCGATTTTTAAATCCAATATTATTCATCTCCTATCATTTTAATAAATAAGTATGCTAAAAAATATATATTTTAAGTGTGAATTTTAATGTTTGAATAAATGAATACTATGAAATTTCGATACTTACTAGTTAGTATATCCGAAAAAAAATCATTTTTACTAGTATTAATTGGAATAAATGCATTAAAATTTGGAAAATATTTTATTTTAGTATAGCACTATAAACTTTTTTTCAACTATTTAGGATAGTAAAGAATAAAAAGTGTCCTATTATTATACATCGTTGAGTTGATATAAAAAATTAGTTATAATATGTAAATAAGAAAAAAAAGATTTATTTAGGGGCAAAAAAGAAATAATAAATGTAATCAGCTTAGATATAAAATAAAAAAATAGCAATATATTAATTATTAGTTAAGTTACAAAAACTTGAGTACGATATATATTTAAGTATGGATAATGAATACAATATTACTTAAGGAAAGTTCTGGGTAAGCTAAAATAGGAGGCTAAGATGATTGAAATTAAAAATTTATATAAAAATTTTGGAGAACTAGAAGTTTTACGTGGCATTGATGATTATATAAAAAAAGGAGAAGTCGTTGTTGTAATTGGCCCATCCGGATCAGGAAAATCAACATATCTTAGATGTATAAACAAAATGGAAGAACTTACAAATGGAAACATTATTATTAATAACAAAAATATTTTCGATAAAAATATTGATATTAATGAAATTAGACAACAGGTTGGTATGGTTTTTCAACATTTTAATTTGTTTCCACATATGACTATTTTAGAAAATATTACCTTAGCGCCAATGAAAATAAAAAAGCTATCTAAAGAACAAGCCGAAGAAAAGGCTTATGCTTTATTAGAACGAGTGGGCCTCGTAGATAAAGCAAACGAATATCCTAGTAAACTTTCTGGCGGTCAAAAACAAAGAATTGCTATTGCTAGAGCCTTAGCTATGGAACCTGAGATAATGTTGTTTGATGAACCTACATCAGCATTGGATCCAGAAATGGTGAAGGAAGTTTTAGAAGTTATAAAAGATTTGGTTAAAGACGGTATGACGATGATTATTGTTACACATGAAATGGGCTTTGCAAAAGAAGTGGGAACTAGGCTGATATTTATGGATCAAGGTAAAATCTTAGAACAGGGTGATCCTAAAAAAATTTTTGAATGTCCAACAGAAGAACGTACAAAATTATTTTTTAGTAAAGTATTATAATAATTTCATTAATTTTAGGAGATATATATATGACTAACTTACAAAAGATAATAATATTATCCACAGCCTTTTCAATAAGTCTATTGTCGGTGCGTGCTTTTGATATTAAT
This sequence comes from Candidatus Epulonipiscioides saccharophilum, assembly GCA_002007295.1. GTDB lineage: Bacteria > Bacillota > Clostridia > Lachnospirales > Cellulosilyticaceae > Epulonipiscioides > Epulonipiscioides saccharophilum. The sequence goes on from LNZM01000099.1 coordinate 40,061, forward strand.
AAAACTCTTAAGCAAACAGAAATGCAACTATCTCATATGTCAGAAGATGTAGACTTACTTAAACAAAAGATTGAAGACTTAGAATATCAGAAAACTTTGGTAGGTACAGATGAATATATAGAAAAGATTGCACGAGAGAAATTAGGATTGATTAAAGAAGGCGATATCATATTTAAAGAAAGATAAGCAATATTTTATAATAATTAATATTTAAAAGAAATATAAGTAATATTTGTGGACAAGTAAGAAACAAAATGTTATAATAGATTTAATTAATAAGTTATATAAAAGAAGATTAGAAGGTGATAAAAACTGGTAGTATTAGGATAAAACGTTTATAAATTAATTTTTGGGGGAAAAACTAATGAATATATTGTTATATTTAATGCTGATTGTTTTAATAGGTTTATTACTAACTTGTGCGTGGTATTTAAAAAAAATAAAATTGCAAAGAGATCAATATGTTAACATATTAAATACTATACCGTATGCAATATCCGTTACAGATAATTCTAGGAATTGGATATTTATTAATAAAATGACAGAAAAAATGGTTAACATGAAAAATTATAATGTAGTAGGTAGACCATGCAAAGAGTGGAGAAGTGAAATTTGTGATACTAATAAGTGTGGAATAACTTGTGCAAATAATGGAGTTCATAACACACGATTTGTAAGTGGAGACACATCATATCAAGTTGATGTAGAAATTATTAAAGACGAGATGGGGACGAAACAAGGATATGTAGAAATTATACAAGATATTTCTATTATAGATAAGAGTGTAAGGGATCAAGAGAAAATAGCAGATTTATTAAAACAAATATCAGCTAGTACAAACAAATTTGCAGACATTTCAGATAATGTAAATAGTTCGGCACAATCTATGGCGGATAATGCAATGGAGCAAGCGGCAGTAATAGAAGAGTTTATAGCATTAATAAATCAACTTTCTAATAATACGCTGAAAAACATAGAACAAATAAATGCAACCAGTAATATTTCTCAAGAAGCGCAGTCAAAAGCTGGCGTTGGAACAGTGCATATGAAAAACATGATAGGAGCTATGAAAGATATAGCGGACGCAAGTAACAATATTTCTGAAGTAATAAAAGTAATAGAAAATATAGCATCCCAAACAAACTTATTAGCTCTTAATGCAGCTATTGAATCGGCTAGAGCTGGAGAAGCGGGAAAAGGATTTGCCGTTGTAGCGAATGAGATTAGGGATTTAGCTACTAAAAGTTCTGAAACAGTGAAAGACATTGAGAAAATGATATCTAACACATTAAATATCGTTAATAAAGGTCAAGAAATACTAGACAACACTAATGATGCTTTGGAAGATATTGCAAAAACTATAGAATACAATGTTGTTATAAATAAAGATTTACTGGATAATAGTGAAGCTCAAAAAATGTCCTTAAATGAATTAAGACAAGGCACAAGCCAATTAACTAATATAATGGATACTGCTGTAGCAAGTTCGGAAGAAAATTCAGCTATTAGCCAAGAAATGCTACAGGAAGTAGATACATTAAAAAATGTATTAGTTCATCATTAAGTTTTATTATAGAACATAAAGAATTACCAGACAAGCCGTAAAGCCCCTAGCTTTAGCTATGGGGATATAAGGCTATTAAATTTTTTCAAAAGATGTTTATATCTTTTATTTTTTGGATATACTTTTAGATACAACTGAATATAGACGGTTGCTAGAAGTAGTCGTTTCTAGCACAAAATATTCAATGTACCGAAAATGTTTCTAAAGTGAAACACGACAAGAAAAAGTCGTTAAAACGATTTCTTAAAGACTCAGTCTCGGATACATGGTAAAAGTGTATCAGCATACAAGACTATATGTCCTGTTGTACGAAGGGTAATGACATCCCCGTAACTAAAGGTCAGACTGGACTAGCAGAAATGAATTTGTCCCTTAATCACTTTAGAATCCCCTGCCTTTAGGCGTGGGGAGTGTCAATAAAAAAATAATATTGCTGTCAAATGGCAGCATTTTTTTTGTTAATTAGTAAGTAAACATGCTTAAAATTAATTAAAATTTTTAAGATGATTAATTTTATAAAACCATGTCCATAATATATATTATAGTAGTTTTTAATCATTATAAAATATCGAAATATATTGTTTAGAGTCGGGTTAAAAGTCATAAAAGTTGAAAGATTTGCGATGTTTTTTTGGAATAAAAAGGTATTTTCAAAAAATAAGTAGAACTTTTTTTCAAAAAATCCTTGCAATTTATTTTTTTATCGTATATAATCGGCCTTGTGTGACACTGGGAACTATGATCTAGGAGGTTACTACCTAATTTTAGGTAAATTTCTAGGGAGCGAAGATAGTTTTAAACTTATCGTCTTGTCACTGCTTATGAATGGAATAATAATCTTATATTCAAAAGTTCTTTTCTTTTGGTTTAGTTTATAATGTCTATTAGCAGTGTATGATAACCCTGTCAGCATTGTCTTTATAAATTACAAAAGGAGGGAACTTTTTTATGGCAGATAAGAAAATGAGAATTACTCTTAGAGCTTACGACCATAAGCTTATAGACCAAACAGCCGAGCAGATAGTTACTGTGGCTAAAAAATCTGGGGCTAGAGTTAGCGGTCCAATACCATTACCTACAAAGAAAGAAATTGTTACTATTCTTCGTGCGGTGCATAAATACAAAGATTCACGTGAGCAATTTGAACAAAGAACTCATAAGAGATTAATAGATGTAGAAGCGACACCAAAAATTGTAGAAGTATTAACCAGGCTAGATTTACCAGCTGGAGTAGAAGTAAAAGTAAAGCAAAGTTAATATCGGACAAGATTGCTTGTCTAGTATGATTACCCTAAAAAGTAATCCGCTGTAGATTAGGAGGCTATAAATAATGAAAAAAGCTATAATGGCTAAAAAAATTGGCATGACTCAGATTTTCGATGAGAATGCTAATCTAATACCGGTTACAGTTTTAGAAGCTGGACCATGTACAGTAGTACAAAAGAAGACAAAAGAGAATGATGGTTATGAAGCTGTACAAGTCGGCTTTGTGGACAAAAAAGAAAGAGTTACTATCAAACCTGAAAAGGGCCATTTTGATAAAGCAGGAGTTAAGCCTAAGAGATATTTAAAGGAATTTAGATTAGATGACTGTTCTGGATTAGAAGTTGGTGCAGAAATTAAAGCTGAGGTTTTTGCCAAAGGTGAAAAAGTAGATGTTTCTGGAGTAACAAAAGGAAAAGGTTACACAAGTTCTATTAAAAAATATGGATATAGTAGAGGTCCGATGGCCCACGGTTCAAAATATCACCGTCATGCTGGATCAATGGGAGCAGCAACAAACCCTGGTCGTGTAATGAAGGGCAAAGGTTTACCATCTAGGATGGGTGGAGACAACGTAACTATCCAAAATTTAGAGATAGCAAGAGTTGATTCGGATAAAAATTTAATTCTAATAAAAGGTTGTGTTCCGGGTCCTAAAGGAACAGTTGTTACTCTAAAAAATAGCGTAAAGCACAGCAAATAGAGAAAGGAGGAGTAGCAAATGGCAAATATTAGTGTTTTAAATATGGCAGGCAAGAAAGTTGGCGAAGTATCTTTAAGCGATGAAATCTTTGCAGTAGAAATAAAAGAGCATCTTGTTCATCAAGCAGTGGTATCTTACCTTGCAAATCAGCGTCAAGGAACACAATCTACAAAGACACGTGCGGAAGTTCGTGGAGGCGGTAGAAAACCTTGGCGACAAAAAGGTGGCGGTCGAGCAAGACAAGGTTCAATTCGTTCACCTCAATGGACAGGTGGTGGTGTTGTTTTTGCACCGAAGCCTAGAGATTATTCGTTTAAGTTTAATAGAAAAGAAAGACAACAAGCTTTAAAATGTGCATTGACTAGCCGAGTTAATGAGAATAAGATTATTGTATTAGATGAACTTCAATTACAAGAAGCTAAAACTAAAGCTATGGTTAAGGTTTTGGATGCACTACAACTGAAAAAAGCTTTGATTGTAACTGAAGGCCCGTATGTTTTGGATATAAAAAGAGCAGCAGGAAATATCCAAGGAGTAAAAACTTCAGGAGTAAACAATATAAATGTGTATGATATTTTGAAATATGACACTTTTGTAGTAACTAAAGAAGCTCTTTCAAAAATTGAGGAGGTGTATAAATAATGGCTGATATAAAATATTATGATGTAATAAAGAAACCGGTTGTTACAGAAAAAAGTATGGGCATTATGGAAGACAAGAAGTATACCTTTATTGTACACCCTAGTGCAACAAAAGTTCAAATTAAAGAAGCTGTAGAAAAAATGTTTCCGGATGTAAAAGTTGAACGTGTTAATACTATGAACTATGATGGTAAAACAAAGCGCCGTGGACGAACTCAAGGTAAAACCAGCAAATATAAAAAAGCTATTGTAAAACTTACAGAAGCAAGTGTTGATATCAATTTCTTCCAAGGTATGTAATAAGCCTAAAGAAATTTGATCTAAAATGAAACACGTGGCAGAGTGTAACAAAAATCGAAAGGAGAATTAAAGAGATGGCAATTAAGAAATATAGACCATATACACCGTCTAGGAGACATATGACATCTTCATCATTTGAAGAAATTACCAAATCGACTCCAGAAAAATCTCTTGTGGTCAAATTAAAGAAAAATTCTGGTAGAAACAACCAGGGTAAGATTACTGTTCGTCATCGTGGTGGCGGCGCTACTATAAAGTATAGAATTATCGACTTTAAGAGAAATAAAGACGGTATTCCAGCTGTAGTAGCTAGTATAGAATACGATCCAAATAGAACAGCAAATATTGCTCTTTTAAATTATGTAGATGGAGAAAAGAGATATATTATTGCACCAGAAGGCCTAAAGGTTGGAGACAAGCTTATGAGTGGAGAGCAGGCCGAGATTAGAATAGGTAATGCACTTAGAATGAAGGATATGCCTGTTGGTGTAAGCATTCACAATTTAGAGATGAAACCAGGAAAAGGTGGTCAATTAGTTAGAGCGGCTGGTCTTAGTGCTCAACTTATGGCTAAGGAAGGAAAATACGCTACTGTTAAACTTCCATCTGGAGAAATGAGACTACTTCCTATAGAGTGTAAAGCAACTATTGGTGTAATTGGTAACGGTGACCATGAGCTTATAAATATTGGTAAGGCAGGACGCAAGCGTCATATGGGTATACGTCCAACAGTGCGTGGGTCCGTTATGAATCCAAACGATCACCCACATGGTGGTGGTGAAGGTAGATCTCCAATTGGTAGACCTGCTCCTTGTACTCCTTGGGGTAAACCGGCTCTTGGATATAAGACAAGAAAGAAAAACAAGCATTCAAATAAGTATATCGTTCGTCATCGTGATAAGAAATAAGTTTATAAAGGAGGTTTAAGACGTGGCTCGTTCAATAAAAAAAGGACCGTTTGCTGATGATCATCTTCTTAAGAAAATAGATGCTATGAACGCTGCAGACGAAAAAAAGGTTATAAAAAGTTGGTCTCGCAGATCTACTATATTTCCATCTATGGTAGGACATACTATAGCACTTCATGACGGAAGAAAACATGTTCCTGTATTTATTACAGAGGATATGGTTGGTCATAAACTAGGAGAGTTTGCCTTAACTAGAACGTATCGAGGACATGGTAAAGATGCGGAGAAAAGATCTAGGGTTAGATAAATTTAATAGAAAGGAGTTGTTAATAAGATGGCTAAAGGACACAGATCACAGATAAAAAGAGATAGAAATGAAGAACAAAAAGAGCAAAGACCTTATGCTAAAGCTAGATATGTTAGACTTTCTAGTTCAAAAGCTAAAATTGTGCTAGACCAAATTAAAGGTAAAGATATCCGAACAGCTATAGGTATTTTAAGGTATACACCAAGATATGCAGCAGATATCATTATAAAAATTTTAAATTCTGCAGTTGCGAATGCGGAGCACAATAATGGGTTAAATGCAGCAAACTTAATTGTTCAAGAAGCGTATGCTACGCAAGGGCCTACTCTTAAAAGAATTCGTCCAAGAGCGCAGGGACGTGCGTTTAGAATCGAAAAGAAGACTAGCCACATAACCGTGGTATTAAATGAGAGAAATCTAGGATAGGAGGTTAAAAATGGGTCAAAAAGTAAATCCTCATGGATTAAGAGTAGGAATTATTAAAGATTGGGATGCAAGATGGTTTGCAGATAAAAAAACTTTTGCTGATTGTTTGGTTGAAGATGATAAGATTAGAAAATTTATCAAGAAAAAGCTTTATGCTGCTGGAATAGATAGAATAGAAATCGAAAGAATGTCTGGCAAACTTAGAGTTCATGTTTCTACAGCTAAGCCTGGTATTGTTATTGGTAAAGGTGGAGCATCTATAGAAGCTCTTCGCCAAGAAGTACAAAAGATGACAAAAGAAAGAGTGTCAATAAATATTGTACAGATTGATAGACCAGAAATAAATGCGCAATTAGCAGCTGAAAACGTAGCACTTCAGTTAGAAAACCGTACAGCGTTTCGTAGAGCTATGAAACAAGTTATGGGACGAGCTATGAAAGCTGGAGCTAAGGGTATAAAAGTTTCTTGTTCTGGCCGCTTAGGTGGGGCTGAAATGGCAAGGACCGAAGCTTATTCAGAGGGTACAATTCCACTACAAACCTTAAGAGCTGACATAGAGTATGGTTTTGCAGAAGCGGATACAACTTATGGTAAGCTTGGTATTAAAGTATGGATCTACAAAGGAGAAGTACTTCCTCAAAAAACAGTTAAGGAAGGGAGCGAAAAATAATGTTAATGCCAAAAAGAGTAAAGCGCCGTAGACAATTTCGAGGGCGTATGAAAGGCAAAGCTACTCGTGGTAATAAAATCACTTATGGTGAGTACGGAATTATTGCATTAGAGCCAGGATGGATAAAATCCAATCAAATTGAATCAGCCCGTATTGCTATGACACGTTATATTAAGCGTGGTGGTAAAGTTTGGATTAAGATATTCCCGGATAAGCCTGTTACAGCAAAACCAGCTGAAACAAGGATGGGTTCTGGTAAAGGTTCGCCTGAGTATTGGGTGGCTGTAGTAAAACCAGGTCGTGTTATGTTTGAACTTTCGGGCGTAGCAGAAGAAGTGGCAAGAGAAGCACTTAGGTTAGCAATTCATAAATTGCCAATCAAATGTAAAGTCGTTTCTCGTGCGGAACAAGAAATGGTAGGTGATGGTAGTGAAAACTAAAGAAATTTTGAACGATTTAAGAGCTAAAAATTCTGAAGAGTTACAGGCTGAATTGGTAAGTGCAAAAAAAGAACTTTTTAATCTAAGATTTCAAAATGCTACCAATCAGTTGGACAATACAGCACGTATTAAAGATGTAAGAAAAAATATTGCACGTATTCAAACAATTCTTACACAACAAGAACCGAAAAAAGAACACATTTTAAGAGGTTCTCGTGAGAAAAGAAAAGCTTGTAAAGGCCATAAATAAAGGATAGGAGGGAAAAAAGTGGAGCAAAGGAATTTACGCAAAACCTTAATTGGTATTGTTACCAGTGACAAAATGGATAAAACAATTACCGTGGCTGTGGTAAACAGTGTTAAGCATCCTCTTTATGGCAAAATTATAAAGAGAACATACAAACTTCATGCACATGATGAGCAGAACGAATGCCGAAAAGGTGATAGAGTTAAAGTTATGGAAACTAGGCCACTATCTAAGCTAAAAAGATATAGATTAGTGGAGATTGTAGAAAAAGCTAAATAGTTAGTGTGATAAGATTTAAGCAAGTATCTACGGTAAGCAGTTTATTTTATATAAAAGAAGGAGGAACCTTACAGTGATCCAACAAGAAAGCAGATTAAAAGTTGCAGATAACACCGGTGCAAAAGAGTTACTTTGTATACGTGTAATGGGTGGCTCTACAAGGCGCTACGCTAGTGTCGGTGATATTATTGTTGCTTCAGTTAAACAAGCAACACCCGGGGGCGTTGTCAAAAAAGGAGACGTTGTAAAAGCAGTAGTTGTTCGTACAGTTAAAGAGATCAGAAGAGCAGACGGGTCATATATTCGTTTTGATGAAAACGCAGCAGTAATTATCAGAGAGGATAAAAATCCGAGAGGAACCCGTATTTTTGGACCAGTAGCGAGAGAGTTAAGAGAGAGAAAGTATACAAAAATCTTATCCCTTGCTCCAGAGGTTTTATAGGAGGGTAGAAATGAAAACAAGGCTAAAAAAAGGCGACAAAGTAATCATTATCGCCGGTAAAGATAAAAAGACCAAAAATAGCTCTGGCGAAGGTGTTATTACTTTTATCGACAGAAAAAAGGATAGAGTTATAGTTGAAGGTTTAAATATGGGAACTAAACATTTTAAGCCAACTAACACTAATAATCAGGGTGGTAGAATAGAAAAAGAGATGCCTATACACATTTCTAATGTAATGTATTCTTACAAAGGAAATCCGGTTCGTTTAGGTGTTGATTTTAAAGAAGATGGTAAGAAGTTTCGTGTTGCTATAGTAAAAGGCGAGCGTATAGCAATAGATTAATTAAGAAGGAAAGGAGAAAAACTAAGTGACTGCTAGATTAAAAACGGAATATAATGAAAAAATCGTAGATGCGATGATGAGTAAGTTTCAATATAAAAATAGGCTACAAGTGCCTAAAGTTGAGAAAATAGTTATTAATATGGCTATTGGAGAAGCGAAGGATAATGCAAAAATCCTAGAGAGTGCTTCAAGAGATTTAGAGATGTTGTCTGGACAAAAACCTATTATAACTAGGGCTAAAAAGTCCGTAGCTGCGTTTAAGTTACGAGAGGGTATGCCTATAGGATGTAAAGTAACACTTAGGGGCGCTAAAATGTATGAATTTTTAGATCGTCTTGTAAATGTTGCACTTCCTAGAGTTAGAGACTTTAGAGGAGTAAGTTCTAAATCTTTTGATGGCCGTGGAAACTATGCTATGGGAGTTAGAGAACAACTTATTTTTCCAGAGATAGAGTATGATAAAATCGATAAAGTTAGAGGTATGGACATAATAGTTGTAACTACCGCAAAAACGGATGAAGAATCAAGAGAGTTATTAACACAATTTGGTATGCCATTCCAAAAATAAGGGCTAAACTTTAAGAGGAGGTTATCATGGCAAAAAGATCTATGAAAGTGAAGCAACAAAGACCAGCTAAATTTTCTACACAAGCATATTCAAGATGCAAGATTTGTGGTCGTCCACATGCTTATATTAGAAAATATGGTATATGCCGTATTTGCTTCAGAGAATTAGCTTATAAAGGACAAATACCAGGTGTAAAAAAAGCAAGCTGGTAAAATAAGAAAGGAGGATTTACAAAGATGACAATGAGTGACCCAATTGCAGATATGCTTACTAGAATTAGAAACGCTAATACTGCAAAACATGACAGTGTTGAAATACCTTCTTCTAAGATGAAGAGAGCTATCTCCGAAATTTTATTAGAAGAGGGATATATAAAAGGTTATGAAGTAATAGAAGACGGCGTAAAGCAGACCATTAGGATGAAACTTAAATATGGTAAAAATAAGAGCGAAAAGATTATATCTGGCATAAAGAAAATATCTAAGCCTGGATTAAGAGTATACGCAGATACTGAACATTTACCAAGAGTTTTGGGAGGTTTAGGTACAGCTATTATTTCTACTAGCAAAGGTGTCGTAACGGACAAGGTAGCTAGAAAGCAAAAAATAGGTGGAGAAGTTATAGCATTTATTTGGTAAAATAAAGGAGGTGCAAGGCATGTCACGTATTGGTAGAATGCCAATAGAAATTCCGGCTGGAGCTACAGTTAGTCTTGGAGACGAGAATCACGTTACTGTAAAAGGGCCAAAAGGAACACTAGAAAAATCTTTTGACAAAGCAATGAGTATTTCAGTAGAAGGCAATCAGGTTGTAGTAACAAGACCTAATGACTTAAAAAGAAATAGAGCATTGCATGGACTTACTAGAAGCTTGATTTTTAACATGGTTACAGGTGTAACTAATGGATATAAAAAAGAGTTAGAAATCAATGGTGTAGGATATAGAGCACAAAAACAAGGTAAGAAATTAGTTTTATCTCTTGGATACTCTCATCCAGTTGAAATGAACGATCCAGAAGGGATCACAACAACTATAGAGGGAAATAAGATTATTGTTACTGGTATTAATAAAGAACACGTTGGTCAATTTGCAGCTGAAATCAGAATTAAGCGTCCACCAGAGCCGTATAAGGGCAAAGGTATTAGATATGTTGATGAAGTTGTAAGACGTAAAGAAGGTAAAACTGGTAAGAAATAATCGGTGAAATAATCTGTAAAGGAGACAAACAATGGTACACAAAGAATCACGTACTGCTATTCGAGAGAAGAAGCATAAAAAAGTTCGTAATAAAATTTCTGGAACTAGCAATAGACCAAGACTTTCTGTATTTAGAAGTGAAAAGCATATATATGCACAAATCATCGATGATACTAAAGGCATAACTATTGCTTCAGCTTCAAGTATAGCAAAAGAGCAAAAACTTGAAAATGGTGCGGATATTGAAGCAGCAAAGAAAGTTGGTAGTTTAATTGCTAAAAATGCAATATCTAAAGGTGTAAAAGAAGTCGTATTTGACAGAGGTGGATTTATATATCATGGTAGAGTAAAGGCTTTGGCTGACGCAGCTAGAGAAGCTGGACTACAATTCTAAAAGAAAGGAGAACGATACGGTGGCAAGAAGACAATTATTTGATTATAAAACAATGGAACTAGAAGAAAAAGTTGTTACTATTAAGAGAGTAACAAAAGTTGTTAAAGGTGGACGTACTTTTCGTTTTTCAGCTTTAGTTGTAGTAGGAGATAGAAATGGTCATGTAGGTGTAGGCTTAGGTAAGGCCATGGAAATACCAGATGCTATAAAAAAAGGAATAGAAGATGCAAAGAAAAACTTAATTTATATCGAAAGAAACGATGTAGATAGTATATATCACCCACTTGTTGGAGATTTTGGTGGAGCTAGCGTTTTACTAAAACCGGCTTTTGAAGGAACAGGTGTTATTGCAGGAGGTCCGGCACGTGCTGTGCTAGAGTTAGCTGGAATAAGAAATATAAGAACAAAATCATTAGGTTCTAACAACAAGAAAAACGTAGTTCATGCAACTATCGAAGGGCTTGCAGCATTGAAAACACCTAGTTCAGTAGCAAAATTACGTGGCAAAACTGTTGCTGAGATTTTGGGTTAGGAGGACGACATGGCAAAGATTAAAGTAACACTTATTCGATCTACTATAGGCGCTGTTCCAAAACACAAGAAGACAGTAGAAGCGTTGGGGCTTCGTAAAATCAACAGTTTTAATATTCACCAAGATAATGCTGCGATACGTGGTATGGCCAGACAAGTATGCCATTTAGTAAAAGTAGAAGAGTTAGCTGAATAATTAATAAGGAGGTGTAAAGATGGATTTATCTAGTTTAAAGCCATGCGAAGGCTCCAAAAAAGAAGCTTTTCGTGTTGGTCGTGGGCATGGATCCGGTAATGGAAAGTTTGCTGGTCGAGGTAGAGATGGCCAAAATTCTAGAACTGGTGGAGGCGTAAGACCTGGATTTGAAGGTGGCCAAATGCCATTATACAGAAGGATTCCGAAACGAGGATTTACTAATAGAAATTCTAAGGATATTGTAGGTATAAATCTGGAACTTTTAAATAGGTTTGAAGATGGAGCTACAATAACTGTAAATTCAATGAAAGAAGCAGGAATTATTAAAAACTCTAGAGATGGAGTAAAGATTCTTGGAAAAGGCGAATTAACTAAAAAATTAAATGTAGCCGCTAATGCGTTTAGCGAAGGAGCAAAGCAGAAGATTGAAGCTTTGGGTGGTAAAGTCGAGGTGATGTAGGGTGTTTAAAACTCTTAGGACGGCTTGGAAGGTACCAGATCTGAGAAAAAGAATAATGTTTACTTTTTGGATGATGGCTTTGCTTAGAGTAGGGGCAATTATCCCCGCCCCGGGGGTAAATCCAGCAGCAATAAAGGAAATGTTGGCTAATATTGGCGACAACAATTTGCTAGGCCTTATGAATGTATTTACCGGTGGTGGTTTTTCCACTATGGCGATCTTTGCATTCGGTGTTGGACCTTATATCACGTCATCAATCATTATTCAATTATTAACAATTGCATTTACTAAATTAGAAGAAATTTCTAAAGAAGGTGAAGACGGTAGAAAACGTATTAATAGGATAACACGGTATTTAACTTTGCTTATTGCTATTATGCAGGGAAGTGCCACCACTCTTCTTTTATATAATCAAAATATTTTAATGGCTAGAACTCCGCTTTATTTTTGTTTAACTTTACTTTCGTTTGTATCTGGTTCTTTATTAGTTATGTGGATTGGAGAACAGATGGCAGTAAAAGGGGTTGGAAACGGTATATCGTTGATAATCTTTGTTAACATTGTATCTACGTTACCTCAAACGGTAACTACTCTTAGAAGTACGGATATTCCTATTGCAATAATAGCTCTTGTCTTAATAATATTAATGATAGGTTTTGCAGTTTTAATGTCTTTAGGAGAACGTCGTATACCAGTACAGTACGCTAAGAGGATGTCTGGAAGAAAAATGTATGGTGGGCAAAGTCAAAATATTCCTATTAAAGTAAATTTAGCAGGAGTATTACCAGTAATCTTTGCAATGTCGCTTATACAATTTCCAGAAATAGTTACTAATATATTTATAAAAAATCCATCTGAGGGATGGCTAACTGTCATTGATAATTTAAGATGGACAACACCTATAGGTGGAACTATATATGTTGTATTAATTTTTGCATTCGCTTTCTTTTATTCATCTATTGCATTTAATCCAGTGGATATTGCAGCTAATATGAAGAAAAGCGGCGGATTTATTCCTGGCATAAGACCTGGAAAACCAACATCAGACTATCTTTCTAAAATAGCAACGCATGTTACGTTAGTAGGTGCGATTTTCCTATCGATAGTAGCTCTGACACCTGTTTTATTCCAGGTAGTTTTAAATGTACCGATTGCTTTTGCAGGAACTTCACTTTTAATCGTAGTTGGAGTTGCTCTAGAAACAGTTAAAGGGATAGAATCTCAAACGCTTATGCGATCATATAAAGGATTTTTATAAAAGGGAAAGGAATGTTAAAGATGAGATTAATTTTATTAGGTGCACCCGGAGCAGGCAAAGGAACGCAGGCAGAAATGCTGACTGAATTACTAAATATTCCAATCATTTCTACAGGAAATATGTTTCGTAAGCATGTATCTGAAGGTACAGAACTTGGAATAAAGGCTAAAGCTTATATGGATGAAGGAAAACTTGTGCCGGATGAGTTGACTATTGAAATAGTTAAAGATAGAATCACTAAAGACGATTGTAAAAAGGGGATTATCTTTGATGGTTTTCCTCGAACGATCGCTCAGGCTCAAGCACTAGATCAATTACTTTTAGATCTTAACATGCCTCTTGACAAAGTTTTAAATGTTGAAGTACCTGATAGTGATATTGTAGAACGTATGGCTGGGAGAATGGTTTGTCCAAAATGTGGTACACCATATCATAAAAAGTTTAAAGTAGAAAAAGCACAAGGTTATTGTGATTATTGTCAAACAAAGCTTGTTCAAAGAGATGATGACAAAGAAGAAACGGTAATAAAACGCCTTAATATTTATCATCAGCAAACTCAACCGCTAATTGACTACTATAAAGCTAAAGGCATTTTAATAGAAATTGATGGACTTGGATCTGTAGTTGAAATAAGTGACCGAGTCAAGAAAGCATTAGGAGTAGAATAATATGGCGATATCCATTAAAACTGAAAAAGAAATAGCAATTATGAGAGAAGCTTCTGATATTTTAATAGAAACTCACAAATATATGGCTAAACATATGAAAGTTGGAATAACAACAAGAGAACTAAATAATTTAGCAGATAGCTTTATTCGCTCTAATAAAGCTGTTCCATCTTTTAAAGGACTATACGGATATCCTGCGTCTGCTTGTATTTCGATAAATGAAGAAGTAGTACACGGTTTACCAACACAGCGAAAATTAAAAAATGGAGATATTGTTAGCATAGACATGGGTGTCTTTTATAAAGGCTACCATTCTGATGCTGCAAGAACTCATGCAATAGGTAATGTAGCACCTGAAACTTTGGAATTGATAAAAGTAACGAAACAAAGCTTCTTTGAAGCCATGAAGTTTGCCCGAGCGGGAAATCATTTAGGGCAAATTTCTCAGGCGATACAAGATTATTGTGAGTCACATGGATACGGAGTTGTTAGAGATTTAGTTGGGCATGGAATAGGAAAAAAAGTTCATGAGGATCCTCAAATTCCAAATTATAAGCCCAAGGGTCGAGGAGTGTTGTTAGAGCCAGGTATGACTTTTGCAATTGAGCCTATGATAAATCTTGGGACTTGGCAGGTATACGTTATGAGTGATAATTGGACATATGTGACTCGTGATGGACTGCCCTCTGCACACTATGAGAATACTATTGTAATTACGGATGCCGATCCGCTTATATTAACGTTAGAGCCGGAGGAGCGGTTATGATTGACAAAGTTAAAATAGGACAGCTTGTTTACTCAAAAGCAGGCAGAGATAAGACTAAACCATTAGTTATAATAGAAATTGAGGATGAATATGCGTTTGTGGCAGATGGAAAATATCGAAAAATTGATGCTCCCAAGCGAAAAAAATTAAAACATCTTCAATTTACTAATACTAATTTTGCAACTATAAGAAGTAAAATATTTGAAGGTGAATTGATTACCAATAAATTTTTGTGGCACACAATTGATGAGTATTTGAAAGGAGGTTTGTACGTTGGCTAAAAATGATGTTATAGAAGTAGAAGGAACTATATTAGAAAAGTTACCTAATGCTATGTTTAAAGTAGAAATTGAGGGTGGCCATGTTGTACTTGGTCATATATCTGGTAAACTTAGAATGAATTTTATAAGGGTTCTGCCAGGAGATAAGGTTACGGTTGAACTTTCGCCGTATGATCTTACAAAAGGACGTATTATTTGGCGTTCTAAGTAAAGAAAGGAGAACTTAAAATGAAAGTGCGCCCATCTGTAAAAAAGATATGCGAAAAATGCAAGGTAATAAAAAGAAAAGGCCGAGTGTGTGTTATTTGTGAGAATCCAAAACACAAACAAAAACAAGGCTGATACTAAAGGAGGTGTAATTTTAGATGGCACGTATAGCAGGTGTTGACTTACCAAAAAATAAACGTGTTGAAATTGGACTAACTTATATTTATGGTATAGGCAGACCAAGTTCAAGAAAAATTTTAGCAACAGTTGATATAGATTTTGATACAAGAGTTAAAGATCTAACTGATGAGCAAGCGGATAAAATAAGAGCAGAAATAGAAAAGACAATGATAGTTGAAGGTGACCTACGTCGAGAAGTTGCTCTTAATATTAAGCGACTAGTTGAGATTGGTTCTTATAGAGGAATTCGTCATAGAAGAGGATTACCAGTAAGAGGACAAAAGACGAAAACTAATGCAAGAACAAGAAAAGGACCAAAGAAAACAGTGGCTAATAAGAAAAAATAGTCGTTAAATAAAGGAGGGTAAAAGATGGCGGCAGTGAAAAAAAATGCCAAGAAGTCTACAAATAAGAGACGTCGAGACAGAAAGAATGTAGAAAAAGGGATGGCACATATCCAATCAACGTTTAACAACACAATGGTAACGCTAACAGATGCAAATGGAAATGCGCTTTCATGGGCTAGTGCTGGAGGATTAGGATTTAGAGGATCCAGAAAATCCACACCATATGCGGCACAAATGGCAGCTGAAACAGCGGCAGCGGCGGCGATGGAGTACGGATTAAAGCAAGTTGAAGTAATGGTTAAAGGGCCTGGTTCAGGAAGAGAAGCAGCTATAAGAGCTCTTCAGGCTGCAGGATTAGAAGTTACTTTAATAAAGGATGTAACACCGGTTCCTCATAACGGATGTAGACCACCTAAAAGAAGAAGAGTATAATTTCGCCCCAAAAGGAATTTATAATAAAGGAGGGGTTAGTGGGTGTTGGAATTCGAAAAACCCAGTATTGAAATAAAAGCCTTATCAGATGATGGTAAGTATGGTTGCTTTGTAATTGAACCACTTGAGAGAGGTTATGGGATGACTTTGGGCAATGGCCTAAGAAGAATATTGTTATCTACCTTACCCGGTTCTGCAGTAAGCAATGTTAAATTTGAAGGAGTACTGCATGAGTTTAGTACTGTGTCTGGAGTAAAAGAAGATGTGTTAGAAATAATACTAAATCTAAAAGGACTATGTATTAGAGACTCAAGTAATACTTTGGAACCTAAAATAGCATATATAGAAGTTACTGGAGAGGGCATAGTTACTGCAAAAGATATTAAATGTCCATTGGGAGTAGAAATTCTAAATCCTGAAATGTATATAGCAACTTTAGATAGCGATAAAAATACTAAATTATATGCTGAGTTAACCATAACAAATGGACGTGGCTATGAAGGTATTAGTAAGCTGAAAAAATCTGAACTTCCTATTGGTGTAATACCAGTGGATGCTAGCTATACACCTGTTGAAAGAGTCAATTTTAAAGTGGAAGACACCCGTGTAGGACAACAAACAGATTTCGATAGACTGACTCTTGAAGTTTTTACAAAAGGTACTATTCGTCCAGATGAGGCGATAAGTTTAGCCGCTAAAGTACTAAGTGAACATCTAAGTATCTTTATTGATCTATCTGAGCATGCTAAACGAGCTGAGATTATGATTACTAAAGAAGATGATACGAAGGAAAAAACTTTAGAAATGACAATAGAAGAGCTAGACTTGTCCGTTAGATCTTTCAACTGTTTAAAGAGGGCAGGAATAAATAATGTTCAAGACCTTACTAATAAAACAGAGGAAGAAATGATGAAAGTTAGAAATTTAGGACGAAAGTCATTAGAAGAAGTATTTAAAAAACTGGAGGATCTAGGTCTTACTCTTAGGCCTACAGAAGAGTAACAAAAGAAAAAGGAGGGAAAATCAGAAATGTCACAAAGAAAATTAGGACGTTACGCATCTGCTAGAAAAGCTTTACTTCGTAACCAAGTAACAAATCTTTTGTATCATGGTAAGATCAAAACAACAGAAGCTAAAGCTAAAGAAATTAGAAAGATAGCAGAAAAAATTATAGCGATGGGCGTTCGTGAACACGATAATTATGAAGAAATAACAGTAACTGCTAAAGTCCCTAAAAAAGATAAAGAGGGCAGACGTATTAGAGTAGAAAATCCTGAAACTAATAAAAGAGAAACACAATACGAAGAAATTCAAAAAACAATTAAAAAAGATAGTCCAACAAGACTGCATGCAAGAAGACAAATGCTTAAGTTTTTATACCCTGTAACAGAGGTAGAAAAAATGAGAAAGCGTAAAGCAGTGAAAGTGGACATGGTAGATAAAATATTCAGCGAGATAGCACCGAAATACACCGATAGAAATGGTGGTTATACTAGAATAACTAAGTTAGGTGCAAGAAAAGGTGATGCGGCTCCTGAAGTAATAATAGAATTAATTTAGTTTAAAAGGCTTCATTTCCTTTATGTATAATCTGGGGAATGGGCTTTTTTTTATATAAAAAATTTCATCAAATTTAAAAAGTAAGCCCTTGCGTTTATATGTAGAGTAATGGACGAAAAAAAAGCAGGTATATTTCAACCTACTCTCTTGTTTCGAACAAATTATTAATTAATTAGAAATAGTTAATTCAGTTTCGATGTCAAATAAGTGAATTTTCTCTTTATCAAATCCAAGTCTTACAGTACTTCCTGGTTCAGCTTTACATGAAGGGTCAACTCTACCAGTCATGTTAACGCCTTCACATACCATGTAAAGGAATGTCTCAGAACCAAGTTGCTCTGTAACCTCAACTTGAGCTTTTACTTCTGAATATTTTTCTATTTCATACTCAGGAACTGTATCCATGTCAGCAGTATGCTCTGGTCTGATACCTAACATAATAGTTTTTTCTAAATATGGCTCTAACTTAGAAGTTTTGCTTGAAGGAAGAACTACTTTTGACTTACCAAAAGTTAATACATAGTCGTCGCCTTCTTTGCTAACTGCTGTTTCAATAAAGTTCATTTGAGGAGATCCGATGAATCCTGCAACGAATAAGTTGTTTGGTTTAGAATAAAGTGTACCAGGAGTATCTACTTGCTTAATGATACCATCTTTCATAACAACGATACGAGTACCTAGTGTCATCGCCTCTACCTGGTCGTGTGTAACGTAGATAAATGTTGTTTGAAGTTTTTGATGTAATTTAGAGATCTCTGTTCTCATCTGAACACGAAGCTTGGCATCAAGGTTTGATAAAGGCTCATCCATAAGGAAAACTTTTGGCTCACGAACGATCGCACGACCCATTGCTACCCTTTGTCTTTGACCACCAGAAAGAGCTTTAGGTTTTCTATCTAAACATGCTTCTATATCTAGGATTCTGGCTGCTTCACGAACACGCTTATCAATTTCTGCTTTTGGAGTTTTTCTAAGCTTAAGACCGAATGCCATATTGTCATAAACTGTCATATGGGGATAAAGTGCATAGTTTTGGAAAACCATTGCGATATCTCTATCTTTTGGAGCAACGTCGTTACATTGCTTAGTTCCGATATATAATTCGCCTTCAGAAATTTCTTCAAGACCAGCGATCATACGTAACGTAGTAGATTTTCCACATCCGGATGGTCCTACAAAGATTACAAACTCTTTATCTGCTATCTCAAGAGAAAAATCTTTTACCGCTGTAAAACCATTGGGATACACCTTATAAATATTTTTTAAACTTAATCCTGCCATTTTAAATTCCTCCCTAATCAATTTTTTATATTGCAAGTATAGCATCTTTTTTCAAGCATTACTATTCGCTTTTTTTATGAAAAAAAATCAGTTTTTTTGGTAATTATTGATACTCACATAAAAAACATGTAACAAATTTACTGCTTAAATTGTATTCCTGGATAAAGACAAGATATATTTTTAGATATGCCTAAAAATTCAATAAATTATATTATATGTTTTTTTAGAGATTTGGCATGGTATGAAGTTCACATCATAGGAAAAAAGTAAAAAAATTAGCATATATTTATAAAATACATTGTGATAAGGAAGGATTTTTTAGATATAAATACTTGAAAATAAAAAAATATACAAAAAAAAAGTTTCAAAAAAGGAAAAGGAAGATTTTAATAAAACATATATTATTTATTTCAAATTTGATATTTTAACATAAAAAGTTTTTAATAAAAAGAGAGGAAGGTTTAGCATGCGTTTTGCTCGAGTAGGATCTGTAATCAATCTATAAAACCATTCAAGGCCGAAACGTCTAAAGCATTTTGGAGCACGTTTTACTTTATTGGCCATAACATCTAAGCTACCACCTGCGCCAATAGCTAATTTAATATGAGAAAATTCTTTCCTATATTTGGATATAAAAAATTCTTGTTGGGGAGATCCGAGGCCTACGATAAGGACGTTAGCTTCAGAATTATTTATATCTTTTATAATGGATTTTATATCACTCTCTTGAAAGAAACCATGATGGTAACCGGTTACTGCTATGTTTGGATACTTTAATTGCATTTGTTTAGTAGCTTCTTTAGCTACACCAATTTGACCACCTAAAAAATAAAATTTGTACGAACCATATTTCATGATATTTTGAATTAGATCATAACCAGTAACTCTGGATAAATTATAGCCGTACAAAATTTTAGAAGCTATGACAAGACCGATACCATCCGGAATAACCATGTCAGCAGAATTTAATATAGAGAGTAAATTAGGATCTTGCGAAGCGTTTATGATCATTTCTGGATTTGGGGTACAAATCATGCGTAAATGTTTAGATTTTAATAAAAATTTTTTACTTACATAAACTGCTTGTTTCATATTTATGGTGTCGACTAATACACCGAGTATATCAATTTGTTTTCTCAATTTATATGCAGCTCCAATCTAGGTTTAAATATTTAATAATCTAATAATAGTTTCCTTATATAATGAATGGGTTTTTGGATATCTTTGATATCGATAAGATCAATTAATTTATTTCGCTCAGACTCTAAATTTTCGATAACATAATCTACATGAAGTTTTAAGGCGGAAAAGGAAATATCCTCAATTTTAATTTGGTGATCTATATGCAACTCATTCATGATATTTTCGATTTTAGGATCGTACGACAAAGCAATGGCTGGAGTGTTAGCGATGATGGCCATAATTAAACTATGCAGACGCATACCGATGATGAATTCGAAATTAGCGGTAAAGGCCAAAGTTTCACTAATAGTAAGAGGGCGTTCTATGACAGTTATATTATTATTTTTAAGGCTAGTAGCTATTTGGCGAGCAATTTGAGTATCCTGTATGGGCTGCATAGAAATAAAATATATTTTATAATCTAAGGAAAGCAAGTAGGCGGATATTTGAGTGATAACTTTTATAATTTGGGCTTGATTTTTCCAAGGACGAATATAGATGCCAACAGTTTTTTTATAGCGAATTTCTTTTTTTATTTGAAAAGTAAGGGTGTGATCTAATTTTAAGGCAAAAACGGGATCTGGAGATATTTCGATGTTTGTTTTTATGGCCATACTTTCTAAGAATAGCTTAGACTTTTTATCTCGGACGAAAATATAATTTACTTTATTAGCGATATACCTAATTAAATGTTTATTTATTATATGATTAACAGGGCCAATACCCTGAGAATAGAAGACGACCTTTTTTCTAAAAAGAATGCCTAGTTGGGCAATGAATAGATAATATGGTATTGTCTTAAGACTAGTTACATCTTGTAAGAGACTTCCACCTCCACTAATTAGAAGATCACAGCTTTTTATAGCATTTATAATAGAGTGCGGGTTAAATCGATTTACTGCTTTTACTTTATATGCTAAAGCAGTTGACTCAGGATCATTGGACAATACAATAATCTCTATAGATTTTATGTTGGCTTTCAACATGTTTATTATGGCAAAAAGAATTGCCTCGTCACCCGTATTATCAAAACCATAATAACCGGATATTACTACTCGTGTTTTTTTATCCATTGGTTCATCACCCTAAAAATTAGTATTAAAATTATTCCTAGTAATCCCCCAAAAAATATCCCAATGATTGTTCTGTGTAAAGAAACTATAAAAGGGGTGTGAAGGTGCATAAACGTATTTATAATTGATACTTGGCCTATGGTACCTATAACTAAACCAAGATATTTAGCTTTCTTATAATATAAGCCACATATTAATGCTGGGTGCCCTATAAGAATCTCTTTTGTTCTAGGCCGAATACCAAATAAAAGATCTAAATATTGTCTGATGTTTTGCTCTAAAAGAGTAATTTGCGAATTGCCAGTTCTAATTATAAATAAATATAATATAATACCGGCTATTAATGTTAACGAAATTAGTAAAAGCCAATTTTTTTTAAAATAATTTATAAAAATATACAAAGTCAAAGTCTGCTTTATATTTTGTATATAACTATTTGTTTTTACACTTCTATATAAGGCTATTATGGCTATTAAAAAAATTGGTAAAATATATGCAACCTTAACGCCTCTGAAAGAATTAATGCCAAGTCTAAAGTTAGCAAAGTTTAATATGCAACTAATAGCGATAGCCCCTAAAGTTGTTGTAGAACAAATTTTTAAAAAATATATTATAGCATAACTATTTTTTATATTACCAAATGCAATTTTATATATAACTAAGACAGGCCAGATTATGGCTAGTAACAATGCTATACCTTGTAAAAAGGAAATTATCAAATTACTTCTAATCAATGTAGCTCGGATAGAATGTAGGCCATGTGAGGATAAATAGAAGCCGTTGTTGGTAACGTCATTTATAAATAACTTTATATCCGTTTTTAGAGAATCAACACCAGATTGATCTAAGGTAAAAATGAATATTCTATTAGTCCGTTCTTCTAAGGCTAATTTATATCTATTGACTCGGTTTGGGGTAGAAATGTTTTTTACGGTTGCATCTGTAAATAATCTAGCATATTTGAAATTGGCGGGATAAGGTATTTGAGTAAAGAACTCAACTAAGCATACACCGTAATGCATGGCCCAATCATTTTTTATAGTATTTTCAAAAAATACATGAGAAAAATTATCTCGGTATTCAAAGGATTCATTATTTATAATTGGAATTATATTTAAGTTAGTAAAATTTTTATCCAAGTCTTGAGGCTTAGCAGCAATAGTTGTGATGCCCAAGTTTTTAAATTCATCTATCACTTTTGAAATGGCTATATCCTGTTGCTTAGAAATAAGAAGTAAGTCTTCGTATCGGACGGCGATCTCAATAGCTTTATTTTGATATTCATCTGTTATCCTAATTAAGGTGGAGATAGTACAACATAAGATAATTAATGTAATAAACAGTTTTTTCATACAATCAGTCGAACACAATAATGGATACGATTTCTGAACTATTAACGTTTACCCATTTTGTGTACCAAGCTAAATGAGCACCTAAATATAATTCGGTGCCACAACTTCCGACCATGAGCATATCACTTTCTCGGCCGTCGGTTCTAATTGTAATATAAACTTCGTATTTATCTGGTGCTTCTAATTTATATTGGGTTCCGTCATTTAAGACTTCGATATCGGTGAAAGGCTTAGTGTAAACATCAACAACCTGGCCCATAAAGGCCCCATTAGAAGTGTAGGCAGGTCCGAATTTTTCTAAAGCACGAACTGTATAATCACGGACATCCCTAACAACAACAGTATATTCTATAGTCTTCGGAGTATTAATTGCTTGGATATCATCCGAAGAAAAAAAAGGAACGAATCTAATTATAACACCAACAAAAAAGGCTAGGATTAAAACGCAAATTAAAATGTCTACTATATTATACTTATTTGATTTCATCGGATAAGACCTCCATTTCTAAAATATGTGCTTTTGAATTATATTCTTTAGCTTTTATAAAAAGAGGTGATCCAACCTTTAAGGAAATATCACCGATAGTGAAATGATCTTCTATTTCGATGGCATCGACTAATATAGTGATGTAAGCGTTATATTTTCCGGAAATACTATCTACCATTTTATAAGCTTTTAGAGTTTTATCAAAGACCCTGATTTGGGTGACTTCCAAATCCACATTTGTGATAATACCTTTATAAACGTTGTCGACGCTTAAAAAAACTTCGCCAGGTTTTATTTCATCTAAAATAAATGTATCATTAGCAGCGATTTCCACTAAAAGTTCTAACTGGACAGTCTTTGGTTTAATATTTAGTGAGCCGTGATTTAATATAGCAACACTAAGTAAAATAAAAAAAATAATAACAGCTATTATGAGAAAGTCAAGTATATTAAATTTTTTCAAGTTAAAGTTCTCCCTGTTTGTAAAAATTTCGAATTTGTCTGGCCATTTTACTTGCATGATAATATTGATTAAATCTAGAAATAGAATGACGCTTCATAGAGAGATAGAAAGATTCATTGGATAAGAGAAATTCAATTTTATTAACATAAGCATCTATGTCACCGAATTCAACGACAAAACCATTGTAGCCATCTTTGATAAGAGAAGGGTTACCGCCAACATTGGATACTATAGCAGGTATACCGATGCTCATGGCTTCTAAAAGAGATAAACTTTTAGCTTCTGTTATCGAAGTGTTTAAAATTATGTCTGTAATACTGAGGATATCCTCTACCTCGTAAACAAAACCTAAGAAACGAAGAATCTTTGCATCTAACCTTTGTTGATTAATGAGATTAATTATGTTATCTCTTTCAGGGCCGTCTCCAACTATTAGGGCGAGTATGTTATGTTTGGAGAATTTTAATTTATTTACGATTTCTATAAAATGGTGAATACATTTTTCAGGAGATAGCCGAGATAGTATAAGCAGAATTTTAGATTCAGGATCAATGTTTAGGCTATTTTTTATACCTAGGCTATTGAAGGCTCGTTTAATAGGTAGAACACCATTTTCTATGACAGCGATTTTTTTGTGAGAGATACCCATATTAACTAAAACAGATTCTGCTTCAGGAGTAACGGCTATAGCGCCGTCACACAAAAAATTGTTAAAATATTGTTTAATAGGAGGGGTATAAGAGTCAGGTAGGGCGTAATGTCTGGTGTAAAATATTTTTTTAACGCCGGTTAATTTAGCAGCTAATCTAGCAGTAAGATTAGCATGAGTGTGGACGATATCAGGTTTAGTGGCCATTAAAATCACTGCTATTTTGTAGACATCGGTTAAGACAAAAGAGGCATCTGGCTTGATAGACAATTCGATAACGTTAGCGCCAGCCGATAATAGTAAAGGAGAAAGTCTACTATACAAAGGTAATAAAAAGTAAAGATCTAAGTCGTCAGGTTTAGCGTTGTATAGATTTAATAAATGCCTTCCTGCGCCACCAATGTTGCTATCGCTACATACGTGTAAAACTTTTAATTTAGTTAAAATTATAATCACATCCCTTTATTCAGTTTGAGCACATTTGGCTAAGGAGCTTCCTAACAATATTACTAGCCAAAAAAGAAATACTATTCTATAGTTATAAAATGGGTAATCAAATAGGCCTTGGATGAAAAAGCCTATTATGGAGGACATAAAGGCTAAGGAAATTATGCGAACTTCATTATTTTTATTGTAATTAAAGCATAAAGCTAAATGTTTTTCGAATCGCCAAATAGCAAATAAAAATAATATAAGACCGATAAGGCCGGATTCAATGAAAATTTGAAAGAATGCATTGTGCGAATGTTGAGCTGGAATATAGTAATAGGTATAAAACGGATATAAATAACCGAATGATGCTGTACCGAGTCCGGCACCGGTTAAAAAGAAATCTGACCCCATGCGTAAAGATGAAAGCCAAATCTTGACTCTTATAGCAGTAGATGTGTCCTCCATATTCCCTATGCTAAGAAGTCTTTCTATAATAGAATCTGGTAAGAGAAAGGGGGCTAGTAATATTCCAATAAAAGCTAAGGCCCACCAGTTGCCATTATAGATAGTTATAAAAATTGCTAAAGCGATAGCGAGACCTATCCAGCAGCCTCTAGAAAAAGTAGCACCCATGCATATAGCCATAACAAAAACTATGCTCCCATAGAATATTCTGGATATATCTCTCTTTCTGCTTAACATAATTCCTAGTCCTAGCATGATTGCCATGATTAAATATACGCCGAGTAAGTTTGGATTGTCCAGTGTAGAATACGCTCTGTCAGTAATTGAAAATACCGACGGATCTATCCAATTCTGGTTTACTCCCCAATCAAAAATATACTGCAGTATTCCATATGTCGATACTAAGGCTCCAGAAAGAACGAATAATTTAATACATCTTATTAGTATATCCATTTTAGTTATAAGTTGAATACCTATTATATAGAAACCTATAAATATTATATAAACACCAAAGATGGATAGACTTTCGAATTTTTTAAATGAAAATATAGAGCTTAAAAAATACATCCCTAAAAGGCCTATAAGAATAAAGCCAATATCGTCTAATATCCATTTATAATTTTTAGTAAATAGATTGCGGATTACTGTAGAGAGGATAACTAATACTGTGAGGCCTAAAATTAGTTTAGTATTAAATATCGGTCCAGAAAGTACTAGTAAATATAATCCGTATAAAGGATTGTATATTACAAAGCTATATATAGTCATTATAAATATAAACAATAATCCGATCCATATGTTTGTGCTGAGAATAAGAATTGAGCAAGTCGATCCTATTACTATACCGTATATATAATTGTAATGAGTAGTGATTGGATAATGAACTTTTACTATTTTTAAATCAGACATTTCAAATAATAAGGAACAAAGTTTGCTTTGGGATATTAAGTCTATTATGTTTACATTTGCAAATGTTAGCAAGGCTGATGTTATAAATGTAAGAAAGTTATAAAGGTTTAGACCGTATTTAAAGAAAGTGACTGTTGAAATCATCAAAAAGGATACACCTATTAAAGCTGAGTTAATGTTCATTAAAGAATGCAAATAATTTTTAATATGAGTTAGTATAAAACTATTTTTTAACATATAGTCAACACTTCTACGATTAATCTGTCCATCCTCTTTCGGTTTATTATCAGAGTGAAGATAAACGGATAAAAAGTTTAGCAATTTAAAAGGAGAGAAAAACAGTCGAAAAGTAAAACTCTGTTCTAAAGACAATCTAAGCGGATTAACAAAAATCAAGTGATAAAAAAAGCTACGATACCACAAATTAGAAAAGAAATGACAGATACGATCTAAAGCGATAGAAAGTTTACTTGAATTAAATAGGTTATTAATCATATTTAGGTCCTTTCCGAAAGACAGATATTAATTCATGCAATATATCTATTTTAAAAATAAAAGCCAAGATAAAATATTCTGTAGCGCCGATAATGGTTGGCCAGAAGACTTTTTGGAAATTTCCGACTAACATTGATTCAATTTTGTAAACTGTTATACCCATTAAAATACCGGCCAAAGATATTTTACAGAACTCAAAATATTCAAACTTACTAGCAGTCCAAATGTGCCTTAGTTGATAAAAGTTTATAAGGAAGGTAATCATAGCACCGATGGTAACAGACAATCCAAGTCCCATAATACCAAAGTAATCTGGCAAAACGAAGCAGGTCAATATAGTGATGCATGTACCTATAATACCGGATATCATAGGAATTTTAGCCTTGTGCTGAGCGTAAAAAATTTTGTTTAATGCCTCATTGTAAGAAAATGCCAACATAGCAAAGGATAATCCGATTAAGGCATGTCCGGTTTCTACGCTATCATAATTAGTAAAATTTCCACGTTCATACGCCAATCTAACAATAGGTACAGCTAAAACTATAAGGCCGATCATGATCGGTACGATTATAAAAGTTATACTCTTTAAAATTATTTTTATTAGATTGCCAAATCTCAGATCGTTATATGCGAATTTAGCTAGATAAGGATAGCTTAGATTAGATATAACATAAGCGAAGATACCGGAAATAACAATGTAAAGTCTAGTAGCTAGTTCCATGTAAGTAACGGCTGAAGAGCTATCTAAATAAGAAGCCATTTTCATATTCACTAAAGAAGAAACGGGATAGGCCCAAGAGCTAATTAATATAGGTAATCCGAGATGTAAGGCTGATTTTATATTTGGATCAAATAGTTTAAATTTATATCTAAAACCGAATTTATATACCCAAGGTAGTTCTATAATAAGTTGCAAGGCCCAAGAAAGTAGCATAATGATAGCTAATCCGTATATGTTGTTACTGAAGCATAAAAAAATTATAATAAACAAATTAGAAATTAAGCTAAGTATGGCGGTGATATAAAATTCTTGATTACAGTTTAGTAAACCGACGAATGTATAGGTTAGGCCTGTAAAAATTATCATTGGAAACATTATTTTTAACAAGTTAGTAGATAATTCTATAATTTGAGGATCAGCTCCTGAGAGAGAGAAAGCAATGATTGGTTTAGCAAATATTATTCCGAGTATAGAAGTTATAGAAGTTATAATTAATACTAAGTTTGTGTAGGATAGGGCAAATAAATTTGCCTGTTTAGAGTTTTGTTCATTAGATATTTTTGTGTAGATAGGGATAAAAACGGAGCTAACGACGCTACCTAATGTTATATCAAAAAGTGTTAACGGTATTTTACTGGCGGCTAAAAAAGAAGTAAGTTCAAAGCTAGCACCATAAATGGATGCTAAAAATATTTCACGAAATAATCCTAAAATCTTTGAGATGATAGTAATAGTAGCCATGAAGCTAGCTACTTTTAAAGTTTTTTTATAAGTCAACCTTTTTTCCAGACCTTATCATATAATTTTATATGGTCGTAAGTCATTTTTTCAACCGAATAATGGTTCACTACAACTTCTCGACTATATTCTCCTAAATTGTCTCTTTCTGTTTTTGACATCCGTAATAAGGTAGTTAGATCTTCTAACAATAGTTTCGGATTACTAAGTACTTCGCCACGACAAGTAAAATTACTTTCTATTGCTAAATCTAGTTTGGACGGATCAAAAATTCCGATGTATCCTTCATTGCCAGCCAAAATTGTAGGGCATCTCATACACATGGCTTCCAAAGCGGCTCGACTGACTCCGACAAATATATCTGAGATCGCCAAAAATTTGTTTACCTCAGTAGAAGCTCCGGTTAGAATAATATATTCTAGGCCTAATTTGCTATTTGCATAATTGGCTTTAGTCTTTATATGTTCAAAATAATTGCCATCGCCAACAATAAGTAAGCGAGTATTAGGGAAGAGGGTATAAAGTTTTGGGGCTAATTCAACTAATTGAAAAGCGGCCAGAGCACGAGACTTATCTAAGCGACTAATGTGGCCAATAATAGTTTTTGATCTATCTATCCGAAAAGCTTCTTCTATATCATGAGTATCTAAATTTTTTTGAAAAGTATTCGGATTAATCCCATTGATACTAACTAGGATATTTTTTGGTTCTATTTTATATTTGTCGATAAGATATTGTTTTAGGTCATGGCTAACAGCAATGCTAGCTTGTCCCCAATTAGAATTAAATTTATAAATAGGATTTAACGTATTAAAATTGCTATGCGCACTAGTAACAAAAGGAAAGTGCATATGTTTGTGTAATAGACCTAAAGTGAAAGCCGGGATTCTGGCATGAGCATGAACGATATCGATTTGTTCTTTTAGGATAAGTTTTTTTAAAAGAATGTAAGAATCTAAAATATGTTTAGGATTTTTATCATGGAGGGGTAATTTTATGTGAGTAATACCACGATGTAATAGTTCACGAGTATATACGCCGCCGTTAGAAACAACAATGGGAACATAACCTAAATTTTTAAGACAAGTAGCTAATTCTAGGACATGGGTTTCTACGCCACCTATATCAAAGCTCATTGTAGCAAGAAGAATTTTTTTATAATTTTGCAAAGTATTCATTCCTTTTATTGAAGTTTGAAATAAACTATACGATCAAATTTGTTTTCATTATAATAAGAAAGAATACAAAAGTCAATAGCAACCAGGTATACTATCTTATGAACATGGGAGGAATTAGGCTAAGAAAAAGCAAATAAAAGGAAAGTAAAAAGAGAATTAGGTATTCAATCTTATGCATATAGGATAAGCTAGGCTAAAAAGAGCAAAATATGACGATAATATAATAAACGATTTAAAAAAGGGCAACTTAAAGTTTTGGATAGCGAATAAGTAGCCCATACGTGATGTAAGAAAAGATAGATTTTAGATATAAGATATATTTCTGAATGTATAATTAATTTTAGAGCCTTCTATTTTAAATTGAAGAAAAGAAGATTTAGTTAAATCAAAGATATGATCTGTATTGAGACCTATGGTACTAATATAACGAACGTTGTCTATTATTTGAACTGAATTTTTTTCTAGATTTGCAGTTACGACAAAAATATTTTTGGGAATGGAAGCTAAATAATTATGGAGGGCTTCGCCTTCTCGTTTATTTTCAAATTCGGTTAAAGGGTTATAAGATGTTAAAATGATGATGTGTCTTTTGGAAGTAGAATTGATAGTATCTTTTAATTTTTTCCAATTATACACATCGGTATTTATTAAGCCGGCTTGATCGGAATTGAGATAAATTAGTTTCACATCTTTATAATCTTGGGCAGAAAAATTAGATTTTAGTTCAAATAGATTATGTATATCTAAAGCTATATTATGTTTAGAGGCCAAAATGACTTTGGCATCATATTGATTTAGATTAAAGCTTAATGTATTTTTTATATCTTCGGCTGGTATAAATTTATTTATTTTTGTTGACCCGATTATATTTACATAGTATTCACCGGTTTGTGGTGGATAGGCAAGATTATCTATGTATAATGGATCCAAAGAGTGATAATTAGCCGCTTCGAAAGGTTCTAGAATATTTATTTCTCTGGAAATTAAGTTTAATGTAGATGGATCTAGTTTAGATTGGATTAATTTAGGTATTATGTTTATTTTCGTTTCGGTAGATATACCATCTTTTTCTACGACAAAAAAAGCGTTACCTGTTGTTTTTGGAATAATCATGTTTTCTTGAATTTCTGCTTGTATACCCACTATTTCTATATTAACATCGTCTAATTTTACTGGATTAAAAGATCTATCTATACCAGTTATTTTGTATTTTATCGGTTCGCCGACTGTTGTTACTGTTCTGTCTAATTCTAAATGGATATCTGCTAGCTTGTCTGGTTTATTTGTAGAAAAAATTCCGATTCCATTCATAACTTTTCGTTCTATCCCATCTGAAGGTACGTTTTGTACAGTGTTAAAAAAATCTCCTTGATTTCTTACAACCATAGTGGTGGAGCCACCACCATCTAAATACATTGCATTTTTAGCACCTAAATTTTTTAATAGATCAATTACTTCTTGATGAGTTGCACCGGCAGAATAAATTCGGCCATCTATTGTAATTAAGAGTAATTCTCCAAACTTATCAGTGGTTGCTATTAATGTTCTTGGATGCCTATTGTTTTTACCTACAATATTTGATGAACCTAAATATTCTAGACCATCCTTTAAAATTAGGCCACCACCGCCGATGCCAAACTTTACTTTATTTATATTAGGCAAATGCTTTGCAATTAAATTTGGTTGGTTATTGCTATGAAGGTGGATAGATATATCTATTTTTACATTGCTACCGATAGGGAATTGGGAGAACATTTTTTCTGATAATGAATTGTCCATTACTATGGCATAACCATTGTTTGGTATTTGGACTGATCCAGAGTACAGGTGAGATATAACACGGTTTTCTTTTATTAGGATTGTTGATGCTCTTTGAAATTTATTGATTATTTCGGTTGTAGTTTGAGTGTATTGATTATCTAATACTACTGGAAAATGAAAATAAGTACCTATTTTGTTATAAGCATTGGCTGTAACTTGTTGACCGGATTCACTTTTTATTAAAACACTTGTATCTATGTATTCCATGATTATATTTAAGTCTCGATCGATTAATACACTAGCCATGTCCATCTGTGGTCCGACGTTAGCTAAATCGGTTGTATAAATTTGCTTGATATTTTCATCTTCTATACATATTCCAAAAGATGGAACAGTACTAGTTAAGCTAAAAAAATCCGCATTTACTGCAGCTACAGCACCACTATTTTTGGCCATTTGACTAATAGTTTGTTTGGTATCAAAAACGCCGGCATCTATAGGAGCTAGTTTAATATTAAAATTTGTTAGATCGACTGTTAATATATTTATATCAAGCCAGCCTATATCGGTAACTAGACTGGTTTGAGTATGGAGTAGACCGTGGGTAACGATTTGATCTTTAGTTATTGAGTGAAAGACATTAAAAGCTAAAATGTTTGTTGAATTAAAGAGTATAAATAATAGCGAAAATAATATTGTTTTTAAATTCATTGGTAACCTCACTTTACTTTTATCCATGATTAGATTATGTTAATCAATATGTTCAAAAAAGATATCTTTACTAAATTCTTCGATCTCACTCATGGCGGGAATAAAGTAAGATACATATCCAATATATTGACCTTTGCCTGGAATGGTATGAAAGTTTAAGTTAGATAAATCAAAGTCTATACCAAAATCTATAATATACTGTATTGCTTCTGTGACAGTAATGTCGGTTTTAACAGAAGAGAAGAGTATTTGAACTAGTTGAGGCAATTGGAAAAATATAGATGGACTAAGTATTTTGTCAGCAAAAGATTCTAAAAATAGCTGTTGCATTTTTATTCTATCTACATCACCTTCGGGCATAGAACGATAACGAACAAATTGTTCTGCTTTTACACCATCTAATAATTGAGGACCGGCTTTTAGATCTATTTCTAAACCTTGGATAGGATCGTAGTAATGCATATCGATAGGCACGTCGATATAAACACCGCCGATTGCATCGACTATTTCTCTAAATGCAGTTAGAGATACGATGACGTAATTATCTATGTTAATACCAAGTAGGTTTTCTATATAAGAAAGAGCATAATCATCTACGTTTTCTATGCCAGTATAAGAGGACATTTCGTTTATTTTGGTAACGCTCATGGTGAATCCGTTTTGTTTTCGCATAGCATTTTTTTGAGATTGAGTCCATTCTACACGGGTGTCTCTGGGTATGGAAATTAGATCTATTTGTTCTGTTTGAGAATTATAGTTAGCTATTAAAATAACATCCGTTCTATAACCTTGAGCGTCGGTACCTAAGATGGCCACAGTTTTGTTTATATCTTCTAGGTCTGAAGTTGTGGAAAAAGATCCAGATGGGATTACTTGAGTACTTATTGCAGCTATATTCGTAGAAAGCTCTTCTGGCTGTATATACAATTTTGTATAAGCGAGGGCTGTAGTTCCTAGAATTATAGATAGAATAATTGAGGTGATGATAAAAGAATTTATAAAAAATTGGAAAAACACTGAACCTTTAGTTTGCTTTTTCATAAATTACACCTTTTTCTTTTTAAAATTTTAATTAATGTAAGTCTACTATCTTATTAAATGTTCCAAAATCAACTTAATTATACCATAAATATTATAAAAATCAATCGATCGCCCCTTGAACTAAACTCCAATATTATCTAGTATATTAAATTAGATAGTGAAATATTAGAAAGGACAAAAATATGCTAAAAATTGGTTCACATGTTTCTATGTCGGGTGGTTTGTTAGGCGCAGCACAGGAAGCTTTTTCTTATGGAGCTAATACTTTTATGATTTATACCGGTGCACCACAAAATACTAGGAGATCTCCTATTACAAAATTAAAAATAACAGAGGGGCAAGAATTTATGGCTGCGCACGATATAAGTGATATAGTCGTCCACGCACCGTATATTATAAATCTAGCAGCTACAAAAGAAGATACTTATACTCTAGCAAAAGAATTTCTTAAATTAGAGTTAGATAGGACAAAAGCTATAGGATCTAATTATTTAGTTGTTCATCCAGGTGCTTATACATCATCTAGTTTAAATGAGGGTATAACTAAAATAATTGAAGCTATAAATTTTGTATTGGATATATCAGGACAAAGTTCGCCCATAATTGTACTTGAAACAATGTCTGGTAAAGGAACAGAAATCGGAAAAAATTTCTATGAGATAAAAAGAATTATTGATGGTATAACAATAAAAAATAATATAGGAGTATGCTTAGATACATGTCATCTACATGATGGAGGTTATGACATAGTAGATAATTTTGAAAACGTGTTAGAAGAATTTGACAAAACAATAGGGGTGGATTATATTAAGGTCATGCATATTAATGGATCCATAAATATCCGAGGAGCTAGAAAAGATAGGCATGCAAATCTAGGAGCAGATAAGGATAATCCAAGAGGAGAAGATAAAATAGGGTTAGAGGCGATAAAAAGAATAGTCAACATGCCAATATTTAATAACATACCTATGATATTAGAAACGCCTTGGCTGGATAAGAAGACAAATCTGTACAAAAAAGAGATTGCACTTTTGAGAGGAAATTGATATGAAAAATAAAATTGTGCTTGTTACAGGTTCGTCACGAGGTATCGGAAAAGCTATTGCGAGTGCTTTTTTAAAACAAGGAGATTACGTAATATTAAATTCAGGTAATAGTGAATCCGAATTGATTCAAACCTACGAAGAATTTATATCTTTAGGTTGGGCATGTACGTATTTTAAAGCGGATCTTTCTACTTATAAAGAAGCGTTATCATTGTTTGATTTTATAGTGGAAAAAACTGGCTCTTATCCCGATGTAGTAATAAATAATGCAGGAATAAGCTATTATAAACTATTTACAGAAACTAAACCAAATGAATGGACAAAGGTAATTAATACAAATTTAAATTCAGCATATCACTGTAGTTATCTAGCATTGCCGTATATGATAAAAAATCATTCTGGGATAATTATTAATATATCATCTATTTGGGGTAGTGTAGGAGCTTCTTTAGAGGTTGCATATTCTACAAGTAAAAGTGCTCTTCATGGATTTACAAAAGCGTTGGCTAAAGAGGTTGGACCATCAAATATAAGGATAAACGCAATAGCATGTGGTTGGATAGATACAGGGATGAATAATTTATTTGACAATGAAGATAGAGCCACATTTTTAAATGAAGTACCTTTAATGCGAGCTGGAAGCGTTACGGATGTAGCAAAAGTTTGTTTGTTTTTAGCTAGTGATAGTGCAAGTTATATTACTGGACAAGTAATTACACTAGATGGAGGATTGACATAATTATCAGTTCTTCTCTCTTTAATTTAATTATTTTAGGGAGAAGAACTAAAATATAATATACTATACTTAAATTCAAAAAATTATCATATACTTTGATATAAATTTTATAAGGAGCAATTATCGATGAAAAAAAATATATTGTATATAGCATTAGCAAGCATATTATTTAATCAAAGCTCTTATGCGATGGAAATAAATATTCCAAAGCCAGCACCATTAGAAGATACATTAACCAATGAAGTAATCGAAACCACAGTAAGTGATAATTTAGTAAATCAAGCGCAAGTAATAGCTGGTACAAATGATGTATTGGATTTATCCGAAATAGAGGAATTAGATGAAGTTATAGAATTGTCCAATGAAGTGAAATTACCAGACGTGGTAAGTAGATTAGAAACAAAAAACTATTACTGGAGTGATACTATCGGTATGATAGAATCATTTTTGTATGATATCCATGGAAATCTAATTCGAAAAATAGAGAAAAAAGGTGATACTGTATTAACTACGGATTATGCCTATGATTTAAACGATAAATTAATTCAAGAAGTAAAATCCAATGGTGAAGTAGTAGATTATCAATATAATAAAGAAGGTTTGTTGGTTTCAAAAGTACAGCATCATAAAGATTATAAAGAAAAGACTACCATTAATTATAAATATGATACTCAAGATAGATTGATAGCTACCTCATTTTTTAATACTAAAGAACAAATTGATACAGATACTTATACTTATAATGAAAAAGGATTGCTAAGTGCAGAATATACAGAAGGCAATAAGTATCCAAAGTGTAAATACTTTTATGATGATGACGATAACTTAATTAAGATAGAATACTATGGGACAGAAAAAAAATTATCTACTCAAGAATTATCTCATACTACTACCTATACATATGATGATTTAGGTAGATTATCGGCGGATAATTTTTACACTTATGAATATGATGATTATGGCAATTTATTAAAGCAATCATCGATTTTTGGTGAGAATAGCATGTATATAGATTATGTATATGATTATATTCAAATACCGAAAGTACCTATAGATTTAGATCTTATAATAGAAGATATTGAAATCCCGGATGAATTAGATAAATTAACTCAAGAAGCACGAGCCTTAAAAAACGAGTTAGAAGTAGCGTTAAAATTAAAACAAGAGATGATTGTAAATGAAGATTGGAAAGAAGAGTATATAGATTTTATAAATAAAATTGATCCGGCCGGAACCAAAGGAGATGTTTATCGAATCTTTTATTTAGATTCAGATGCTATACCGGAATTATATATTGGTGCCCAAACAGCAGCGGATAATCAGTATATAGTTTCTAGTGCGAGTCGATACTTGACTCTCTCTACATATGGGTTAAAAGATTTATACTATTATGCCAAAAATCAAGATGGAATAATTGTAATAGATAAAGGTCAATCTGTAAAAGAATATGCTCTATTAGAAGATAAATTTGAAATAATATCCGAAATAAATCTCTTCGCTTATGAACCAACTTACGTAAAATTAGGTTTTGTTGAAGTGTTATATGGTTTTGATCAAGCAAGGGAGGCTATAATAAATTCTAAAGAATTAACACTATTAAATGATATTATTTTGCTAGAATCCAAGGCAAACGTCATAGATCAAATAAAAAATTATTAAACCCTGTTATTTTTTGTATTTTTATTGATTTTATAAAAAATGTATGTTATAATGTACAAGTATCTATTCTAGGATACAATAAATTTATTTTTTAACTAAAGATAATTAGTTAGTATATATACTAAGGAGGCAATTTAATGAAGAATTTGAAAATTCGTTACAAACTTTTAAGTTTATCTTTGATTTTGATTTTATCTTTACTAGTTACAAGTATTGCTTCATTACTTTTTATGGCTAAGATTAATGATGAAATGGATAGAGTAAATGTCAATTGGGTGCCTTCGGTAATTATAGCCGAAGAAATTAATACCGAAATGGCAAACTTTCGTATAGCAGAAAATGGTCATGTTATTGCTCAGGATCAACAGACGATGACTATATATGAAAACAATTTAGATAAAGCTCAAGAATCCATGGAATCGATGATAGAAGAATATACAAATAAGTATATTACCAATGAAACAGATAAAAAAATAATTGGAGAAATTTCTGATATATGGACTACATATAAGCAATTACATAATAAAATGATAGGATATAGTATGAATAATGATACAGACGCAGCTTATGCTATGTTAAGAGGAGACTCTTTGGCAGTGTTTGACCAAATGAAAGAAACATGTCACGAGTTGGTTGAGTTGAATAAAACCGGAGTAGAAAACGCTGCTGTAGATGGATATAATGTTTACATTGGTGCACTAATTTTTATGATAGTGATGATTTTAGTAGTTACGATAGCATCATTTATATTTGCAAATTATATAATAAATTTGATA
Source organism: Candidatus Epulonipiscioides saccharophilum (assembly GCA_002007295.1). GTDB lineage: Bacteria > Bacillota > Clostridia > Lachnospirales > Cellulosilyticaceae > Epulonipiscioides > Epulonipiscioides saccharophilum. The sequence continues at coordinate 76,794 of LNZM01000099.1, forward strand.
GTAAAACCAATAAATGAAATTGAAAATACTGCTTCTCAAATGTTACTTGGGGATTTAAATAACCATATAAATTATACATCAAAAGATGAGCTTGGATTATTAGCAAATAGTGTAAGAGAATTATGTAAAATGATAAAGTTAATAATTGGAGATACAGATGAAAAGTTAACAAGATTCGCAAACAAAGATTTGAGACCACTAGAAAAAATTAAAGATTGTTATGTAGGTGATTTTAAGAATTTATATACAAATATGCAAAAAATACAAGCTAGTTTAGCAGATACATTAAAGCATTTGGATAATGTAGCGAGCCAGTTAGCGGATGGAAGTGGACAAGTAGCGCAAGGGGCTAGTGGGGTAGCAGATGGTGGGATGAATCAATCATCATCCATACAAAATTTATCAGCGGCTATGCAAGAAATGACGGCCAAAATTACGCAGACAGCTAATGATACAGGGGAGGCTAAAACATTTAATAGCAAATCACAAAATGCTCTTTTAAAAAGTAATGAACAAGTTGAATCTATGATAAAAGCAATGAAAGATATTAGTAAAAATGCGGATGAAATCAAAAAAATTATCCAAGACATAGATGATATAGCATTCCAAACAAACATTCTATCTCTTAATGCAGCTGTTGAGGCAGCTAGGGCTGGAGAGAGCGGAAAAGGGTTTGCTGTAGTTGCTGATGAAGTGCGTAACTTAGCTAGAAAATCCGCTCAGTCGGCAAAAGATACAGCAGATTTAATAGCAAAGACGGTGGAAGTAGTAAGTGTGGGTAATTCGATTGCGGGAAGTACATCTGATTCGATAGGTTTAGCTATTTCAAATGCGACAAAGTTAAGTAATTTAGTTGATAACATTGCGGATGCTTCAAAAGATCAAGCTGACAATGCAAATCACATTAATTCTGAAATAGAACAAATTGCTAATGTTGTAGCTTCCAATTCTGTTTTGGCTGATGATAGTGCGCAGGCCAGTGAACAGCTTTCAGAACAATCTATTGTCTTAAAGAAATTAATAGGTGAGTTTAAAGTAAGCTAAGTTAGCCTTGTCATTTTAACTAGAGTAAAAATACTTTTTTTAGATAAGTGTTGTTGAAGGTTGATTAGCAAATCCTAATAGATCTGTAAAGAACCGTTATACCAGTTTGAGAGTATAACGGTTCTTTTGATTGTCAGTTACTCCCACGCATAAATGCGAGGCTTGTATATAATCTACACGTAGTACAATCGGCTTTTATTAAAGCCTCCTACATCAAACGATTGATACCATAGGCTGACTGACAAAAGCCCTACAGAAAAACATATAGTTAAACTGTCTTATATGGTACTAACTAAATTGTTTCGAATAATTTAGCTTCTCTTCCCATTTATTCTAAATTTCTTTATCTGCAAAATTGACAAGTGCCTTTGCTACATTATGATTTACATTTGTAACGAAACTATTTTCTTGTCCAGATACTTATATCATACAAAAGAAAGTAATGCAAGGGGTTTGGGCAATTCCTCACTACGCCTAAAGGCGAGGGCTTCCTTGCCTAAGCTTGGTGAATTTTTAATATATATACAGTTAGCAAGCAAAATAGGAAAAATATAGATAAATTAAACAAATTAGGTAATTAGATAAATGAGTTTCCTTTGCGAATTTCTGCTATTATTAGTATAATATATACTTAAAGACATAGTCAACACAAAATAGAAAAAATAAAAAATAAATAAAGGAAATACTAATAAAATACCTCTCTGGCAAATTTCTACATTAAAGTGGAATAATGTGATATAAGACGGTATTTTGTAAAAAAATGTAGATAAAAAAATTTAGGTACTCGACAAAAAGTGCTAAAGGAACAAGTTGATTAATGGTATATTACATATACAGACAATTATAGAATTATCCTAATCCTAATTATATTATAAATGTCATGTCGATTATAAAAAATCAAAACAACAAAGGAGAACTTCATAATGGGTAAAATAATATACGAGCCAAAATCATCAAATAGAGATAGAGAATCACAAGGTAATAGAATTCAAAGAAATGAACCAGAATATGTTCAAAAATATGAAACTGAATATCCACAAGAATATCAACAAAATTACGAAGAAGAGTATCAACAAGAAGAGTATCAACAAGAAGAGTACCAACAAGAAGAGTATCAACAAGAAGAGTATCAACAAGAAGAGTATCAACAAGAAGAGTATATACAAGAAGAACAAATAGAATATGTTCAGGAAATAAATACTCAGGACGAATACGAAGAGAGAGAAGAAATAGAGCAACGAGAATTTTCGAAGCAATCAAGAGCACAAAAGGTAAAAGGCCAAAAATTTATTGATGCACAGGAATTATATGCAAAACTTTTAAGAGATTCGAATTCATTAAAACCGGTTGGAGATCTAGAAACAGAGCATATAGTTTATATTGAGGATTACGCACATACATACCTTTATCAGTATGCAGCCACTAGTCCACATCATGAATTATCTGCAGTGTTAATTGGACAAAGGTATGAGG